>JAJTBC010000159.1 GCA_021287085.1 Bacillota bacterium
TCGCCAAGGGCCATCTCTGGGCTCGCATCGAACCTTCGGGCCAGGTGCGCGTGGGCCTCGACGATTTCGCCCGTAAAGCGCTCGGGCCCCTTACCTCCGTGACCTTGCCCCAGGCGGGCAAGGAGGTTCGACAGGGCGACCCCCTTTTCACAGCCGAGAGGGGCGGGGAGCGTCTGACCTTCATGTCGCCCGTGAGCGGCAAGGTGGCGAGCGTCAATGGCCTTCTGGGCACCGATCCTTCCCCCATCCACAAGAGCCCCTACGACAAGGGATGGGTGCTGCGCCTGGAACCTGCTGATCTTGCGGCTGAGATCCCCGGCCTGCGCATCGGCAAACCCGTGGTGGACTGGTACCAGGAAGAGATCACCCGCCTGCGCGAAGCCGCGCCCAACCAGGAAAAGCTCAGCGGAGAAACGCTCCAGAAGCTGTTCTTCTGAGCAGGCCGTACGTCAAAGGCCACGGGGCGTCATGGCTCCGTGGCCTTTGGATGTACGTGCGGAAGGTCTATTCCATCCGATAGTTGGGTGCTTCCTTGGTGATCATCACGTCGTGGGCGTGGCTTTCCCGAAGACCCGCGCCGGTGATCTGGACGAAGGTGGCTTTGCGCTGGAAGTCCCCGATGTTCTGGCCGCCCACCAAGCCCATGCCAGCCCGCAGGCCTCCCAGCAACTGGGTGACGAGATCACCCACGCGGCCCTTGTAGGGCACCTGGCCTTCGATGCCCTCCGGCACCAGCTTGGTGTCGTCCTTGCCGTCCTGGAAGTAGCGGTCCTTGGAGCCCTGCTTCATGGCACCGATGGAGCCCATGCCGCGGTAGGCCTTGAAAGTGCGGCCCTGGTAGAAGATGGTTTCGCCGGGCGCTTCGTCCGTGCCCGCGAAAAGGCTTCCGATCATCACGCAATCGGCCCCCGCAGCGATGGCCTTGGCGAGATCGCCGGAGAACTTGATGCCGCCGTCAGCGATGCAAGGTACGCCCCCTTCGCGGCAGGCACGGCTGGCCTCGGCGATGGCCGTGACCTGGGGCATGCCCGCGCCGGTGACGATGCGCGTGGTGCAGATGGAGCCCGGCCCGATGCCCACTTTCACGGCGTCGGCCCCGGCGGCGATGAGATCCTTGGCGCCCTGGTACGTGGCCACATTGCCCGCGATGACCTGGGTATGGGGGAAGGCGCTCTTCAACTGGCGAAGGGCTTCCATCACGCCCTTGGAATGGCCATGGCTGGAATCCAGGCAGAGCACGTCCACCTTGGCCTTCACCAAGGCAGAGGCGCGATCCATCAGGTCCGCGCCGACACCTACCGCCGCGCCCACGCGCAGACGACCCAGGTCGTCCTTGCAGGCGTTGGGGTAGTTGATGGATTTTTCGATGTCCTTGACGGTGATAAGGCCCTTGAGCGCGCCCTGATCGTCCACCACCAGCAGTTTCTCGATGCGGTGCTGCTGGAGCTTCACCTTGGCTTCTTCCAGGGTGGTGCCCACGGGCACGGTGACCAGTGGCTGCTTGGTCATGCGGTCGGACACCAGCAGATCCAGGTTGGTCTCGAAGCGGAGATCCCGGTTGGTGAGGATGCCCACCAGCTTGCCGTTTTCCACCACGGGCACGCCGGAGATCTTGAACTTGCCCATGAGGGCTTCGGCTTCGTGGATGGGCGCATCGGGGCGGATGGTGATGGGGTCGGTGATCATGCCCGATTCCGAGCGCTTCACCTTGTCCACTTCCTCGGCCTGGGCCGAGATGGGCAGGTTCTTGTGGATGATGCCCAGGCCACCCTGCTGGGCCAAGGCGATGGCCAGACGCCCTTCGGTCACGGTGTCCATGGCTGCGGAAATGAGGGGAATGCGAAGCTGAATGTCACGGGTCAGGCGCGCCGCCAGGCTGACCTGGTTGGGATGCATTTCCGAAGGTCCAGGCACCAGCAGCACATCGTCGAAGGTGAGGGCCTGGGTAAGGGGCAAGGTCAGCATGAACGCCTCGAATCTGGGCCCGCCTCGTGCGGAGCCTTGCAAGCCATGTTCGCACGGCTCCGGGCAGCGGAAAAGGTGCTGCTTGCGGTTTACGGTTTGAGCCGACCGGGGCCTGAAACGCCGAAGAGGCGCTGGGGAGCGCCTCTTCGATTTCGGTGTTCCGGGCGAAAC
Organism: Bacillota bacterium; assembly: GCA_021287085.1. Taxonomy (GTDB): domain Bacteria; phylum Acidobacteriota; class Holophagae; order Holophagales; family Holophagaceae; genus JAYREN01. Next base: position 2,137 of record JAJTBC010000159.1, read on the forward strand.
AGGAAAGCTCAGAAGTTCTCGCCCACGGGGGCGAAATAGGCCTGCGGGTGCTTGCACACGGGGCACATGCCCGGAGCGGTGGTGCCTTCGTGCATGTGGCCGCACTCCAGGCAGCGCCAGAAGATCTTTTCCTCGCGCTTGAACACGGTGCCGTTCTCCACACGGGTCAGCAGGCGGGAGAAGACGCTTTCATGCTCCTTCTCGACCTTGGAAACCCATTCGAAGGTGCGCGCCACGTCCGCGAAGCCTTCTTCCTTGGCCTTGGCAGCAAATTCCGGGTAGAGGGCCGACCACTCTTCGTTTTCACCATCCCTGGCCGCTTTGAGCTGGGCCTTGGTGTCGCCCGCGACCACGGGATACGAGGCTGTGATCTGGATCATTTCAGGGGCCAGGGGCGCGAGGTGCGCGAAGAAGAGTTTGGCGTGCTCTTTCTCGTTGGCTGCGGTTTCCGTGAAGATGGCGGCGATGTGCTCGAAGCCCTCTTTCTTGGCGATGCTGGCGGCAAAAGTGTAGCGGTTGCGGGCCTGGCTTTCGCCCGCAAAGGCCTTGAGCAGATTCTGGGCGGTCTCGCTGGTCTTGAAATCCATGGAAAGCTCCTTGGGAAGTAAGGGTTTCTTCTGCATTAGAATACTCCAGTAGGCGCAATTCAGACCCAAAGGTCGAAATGACTCGTGCCAAGGTGTAGCAAACGGCACACCTTCCCTTGGCGCTCTTGCCAAGTTTCGGTCTGAATCCTAGACTCGCGCTTGCGAGGCGGCCTTTGTCAGCTCCTTTGTGCCCGTCTCCCCCAACCCGCAACCGAACCGCAAGGAGGAAGTTCATGGCTGAACGACGCATGGTCACGCTCGACGGCAACGAGGCCACAGCCTCGGTGGCGCATCGCACCAACGAAGTGATCGCGATCTATCCGATCACGCCCTCGTCCAACATGGGCGAATTCTCCGACGAATGGAGCGCCCAGGGCAAAAAGAACATCTGGAACACCGTGCCTTCCGTGGTGGAAATGCAATCGGAAGCGGGTGCCGCCGGTGCCGTGCATGGCGCGCTGCAGGCGGGATCGCTGACCACCTCCTTCACCGCCTCCCAGGGTTTGCTGCTCTTCATCCCGATCATGTACAAGATCGCCGGGGAGCTGACGCCCTTCGTGCTCCACGTGACGGCTCGCACCGTGGCTACCCACGCCCTTTCGATCTTCGGCGATCACAGCGACGTGATGGGTTGCCGCCAGACCGGCTTCGCCATGCTGTCCTCCGACAGCGTGCAGCAGGCCCACGATTTCGCGCTGATCTCCCAGGCTTCGACCCTGCGCAGCCGCGTGCCCTTCATGCACTACTTCGACGGGTTCCGCACGTCCCACGAAGTGAGCAAGATCGAACTGCTCAACGACGAAGACCTTCGCATGATGGTCACGGACGATCTGGTGGAAGCCCACCGCAAGCGTGCGCTCACGCCCGACGCCCCCCAGATTCGCGGCACTGCCCAGAATCCGGACGTGTTCTTCCAGGCCCGCGAAGCCGCCAACGGCTACTATGCCGCCACGCCGGCCATCGTGCAGGCCGAGATGGACAAGTTCGCCAAGCTGACGGGCCGTCAGTACCAGCTCTTCGAATACTTCGGCGCGCCCGATGCCGAGCGCGTGGTGATCGTCATGGGCTCTGGCGCCGATGTGACCCACGAGTACGTGGAATGGGCCATGGCCAAGGGCGAGAAGGTGGGCGTGCTGAAAGTGCGCCTGTTCCGTCCCTTCTCCATCGAGCATTTCGTGAACGCGCTGCCTTCCACCGTGAAGAAGATCGCCGTGCTGGATCGCTGCAAGGAGCCCGGCGCCCTGGGCGATCCGCTCTACATGGACGTGGTCACGGCGTTCCGTCAGGCCAAGGATGCGGGCACCACCACGCTCAATCCCACGGTCATCGCGGGCCGTTATGGTCTTTCCAGCAAGGAATTCACCCCGGCCATGGTCAAGGCCGTCTATGACGAACTGGCCAAGGATGCCCCCAAGGTTCACTTCACCGTCGGCATCATCGACGACGTGACCCACACCAGCCTGCCCGTGGACGACGCCTTCGACATCGAGAAGGACGACGTGAAGCGCGCCATGTTCTTCGGTCTCGGTTCCGATGGCACCGTGGGCGCCAACAAGAACTCCATCAAGATCATCGCCGAGGAAACCCCCAACTACGGCCAGGGCTATTTCGTGTACGACTCCAAGAAGGCCGGGGCCGTCACCATTTCCCATCTGCGCTTCGGCCCCCGCCGCATCCGTTCGGCCTATCTCATCAAGCAGGCCAACTTCATCGCCTGCCACCAGACCAGCTTCCTCGAGAAGTACGACATGCTCTGCAACGCAGGGCAGGGCGCGACCTTCCTGCTGAACACGCCGTACAGCAAGGATGAGGTGTGGAACACCTTGCCCAAGGAAGTGCAGCAGTCCCTCATCGACAAGAAGATGAAGTTCTATGTCATCGACGCCTACGAAGTGGCCAAGGCCACGGGCATGGGCGTGCGCATCAACACCATCATGCAGACCTGCTTCTTCGCCATTTCCGGCGTGCTGCCCCGTGAAGAAGCCATCGAGCAGATCAAGAAGGCCATCAAGAAGACCTACGGCAAGAAGGGCGATGCGGTGGTGCAGAAGAACTACGCCGCCGTGGATCACACCCTGGCCCACCTCTATGAAGTGACCGTGCCCGCCACCGTGACTTCCACCTACGCCATGCCGCCCTTCGTGTCGGAGCTGGCGCCCGAATTCACCAAGCGTGTGCAGGCCGTGATGATGGCGGGCAAGGGCGATCTGCTGCCCGTGAGCGCCTTCCCCGTGGACGGCACCTGGCCTGTGGGCACCACCAAGTGGGAAAAGCGCAACATCGCGCTCGACATTCCCGTTTGGGACAACTCCATCTGCATCCAGTGCAACAAGTGCGCGATGATCTGCCCCCACGCCGCCATCCGGCCCAAGGTGTACGATCCCGCCGAATTGTCCAAGGCCCCCGAAACCTTCAAGTCCGTGGACTACAAGGGCGCGGAGTTCAAGGGCATGAAGTACACCATCCAGGTGGCGCCCGAGGACTGCACCGGTTGCGGCATCTGCGTGAGCGTGTGCCCCGCCAAGGACAAGTCCAATCCCAAGCACAAGGCCATCGACATGGCGCCCCAGATGCCGCTGCGCGAGGCCGAAGCCAAGAACTACGCCTTCTTCCTGGATCTGCCTGAGGCCGATCGCACCACCCTGAAGCTGGACGTGAAGGGCACGCAGTTCATGGAGCCCCTCTTCGAATACAGCGGCGCCTGCGCGGGTTGCGGTGAAACGCCCTACATCAAGCTGCTCACCCAGCTGTTCGGCGACCGCGCCCTCATCGCCAACGCCACGGGCTGCTCGTCCATCTACGGCGGCAACCTGCCCACCACGCCCTACACCACCAACCGCGAAGGCCGTGGTCCCGCGTGGTGCAACAGCCTCTTCGAGGACAACGCCGAATTCGGTTTCGGCATGCGCCTGTCCATCGACAAGAACCAGGAACAGGCTCTCGAACTGCTGCATCGCATGGGCTCCAGCCTTGGCGACGAACTGGTGGCGGGCCTCGTGAACGCCGATCAGACCACCGAAGCGGGCATTCGCGCCCAGCGCGAGCGCGTGGCGGAACTGAAGAAGAAGCTCCAGGCCCTCGGTACCGCCGAAGCCAAGTGGCTCGAACTCATCGCCGACTACCTGGTGAAGAAGAGCGTGTGGATCGTGGGCGGCGACGGCTGGGCCTATGACATCGGCTACGGCGGCCTGGATCACGTCATCGCTCAGGGCCGCAACGTGAACATCCTCGTGCTGGACACCGAGGTGTACTCCAACACCGGCGGTCAGGCCTCCAAGTCCACGCCCATCGGCGCGGCGGCCAAGTTCGCCATGGCGGGCAAGAGCCAGCCCAAGAAGGACATGGCCATGATCGCCATGGCCTACGGAAACGTGTATGTGGCCAAGGTGGCCATGGGCAGCCGCGACGCCCAGACCGTGAAGGCTTTCCAGGAAGCCGAGAGCTTCGATGGACCGTCCATCATCCTGGCCTACAGCCACTGCATCGCCCACGGCTACGATCTCGTGCAGGGCTGCGAGCAGCAGAAGCTGGCCGTGGATTCCGGCCACTGGCCGCTGTTCCGCTTCGATCCTCGCCGCATCGAACAGGGCGAAGCGCCGCTGCAGATGGATTCCCCGGCTCCCAAGATCTCGCTGGGCACCTACGTGCGCAACGAGACCCGCTACCGCATGGTGGAGCAGATGAATCCTGAGCACTTCCGGCACCTGCTGGCCACGGCCCAGCGCGAAGTGACCAACCGTTTCGCCACCTACGAGAACATGGCCAAGCTGACCATGCCCGTCAAAACCGCCGACGAGAAGTGAGGAAACGATGGATCTGACCACCCAATACCTTGGACTGAACCTCTCCAGCCCCATCATGGCGGGCGCGTCGCCCCTGGCCACGGACATGGACATGGTGCGCCGCCTCGAGGACGCGGGCACTTCCGCCATCGTGATGCACTCGCTCTTCGAGGAGCAGATCACCCGCGAACAGCTCGGCACCCTTCAGGATCTCGAGCTGCACGCGGAATCCTCCGCCGAAGCCACCAACTTCTACCTTCCTGCCGCCGACGAATTCCGCATGGGACCAGACAACTATCTGGAAACCATCCGCAAGATCAAAGCGGCGGTGAAAGTGCCCGTTATCGCCAGCCTTAACGGCACCACGGCGCGGGGCTGGCTGAACTACGCCAAGGAAATGGAAAAGGCCGGTGCGGATGCGCTGGAACTGAACGTGTACTACCTGCCCACCAGCCCCATGGAAACGGGCGATGCGGTGGAAAAGCGCACCCTCGAAATCGCTCACGCGGTGAAGAGTGCCGTCACCATTCCCGTGGCCGTGAAGCTCTCGCCCTTCTTCTCCTCTCCGGCCCACTTCATCAAGGTGCTGGAAGGCACGGGCGTGGATGGCGTGGTGATGTTCAACCGCTTCTATCAGCCCGACATCGATATCGAAGAGCTGGACGTGTTGTCCGACCTTAACCTCAGCAACCCCAGCGAGCTGCGCCTGCGCCTGCGCTGGATGGCCATCCTCTACAGCCACATCGCCATGCCCATGGCGGTAAGCGGCGGCGTGCACAGCGCCGAGGACGCCATCAAGGCCACCATGGCCGGCGCCACGGCGATCCAGATGACTTCCGCCCTGCTGCGTCATGGCCCCGAGCGCCTGAAGATGGTGCGCGAAGGCATGGTGAAGTGGATGGAAGAAAAGGAATACGAATCCGTGGCGCAGATGCGCGGTTCCATGAGCCTCATGCGCTGCCCGGATCCCACGGCCTTCGAGCGCGCCAACTACATGCGCGTGCTCAACGGCTGGAAGATCTAAGGCCCGAAGTCTTTTAAAAAACACCACGGAGGCACGGAGAACACGGAGGGAAAAAGAACACGGAAAAAAGATGGTTATTCGTGTTCTCCTCCGTTCTTTTCTCCGTGCCTTCCGTGGTGAAATCGTTTGTTTATGACGACCATCCAGATCGCTCCCATCCGAGACCATCACGCCCATGTGGGCTTGTTTGCGTCGCTGATGGGCTGCCTGGATTTGTCCGACATGGATCGGGATACGGCCCTGGCCAGCATGAGGAAGCTGCCGCCGGATCGGGTGACCACCATCCGAGGATGGCACAGCGTGCGCCATGCACTTTCGCCGGGAGAAATGGAAGGCCTTCCGCCTATCCTGCTCATCAATCTGAGCCTGCATGGTTTCGCGCTGACGCCAGGGGCCGTGGAGCGGCTCCAGGAAAGCGATCCCGAAGTGGTGGATCATCGCTTCGATCCCGAATGGTGCGAGCGCAATTTGCCGCGCCTGTTGGGATTCTTCGACCGCCAGGCCCATCTGGAAGAAGCCACCTTCGACCGTTTCATGGAGGCCCTGGGCGATCTCGGCGTGGCCAGGCTGGATGAAATGTTGCTGCAAAGCGAGCATGCCTGGCGCATCATGAGCGGCTCGAAATGGGCGGATCGCCTGTGCTACTGGACCACGCCGCGCATCTTCGAGCAGCTTCCCGCAGAGGCCCAGGGGCAGATCGAAGGCTTCAAGCTCTTCCTGGACGGCGCCATCGGCGTTCGCACGGCGGCGCTATCCATGGGTTTCCGCGATGGCACCAAGGGCCTTTTTACCTACACCGACGCAGAATGGCGCGAAGTGCTGGAAAGCCTGCAGGACCAGGGCAGGAGCCTCGCGATTCACGCCATCGGCGATCTAGCCATCGGTCAAGCCCTGGATGGGCTGGAAGACCTTTCGCGGCGCGGGCTGCGCTTTCCTTCCCTGCGCCTGGAACACGTTCAATTCATCACCAAGGCTCAGGCTCAACGGGCCAAAGCCTTGGGCATTGTCCTCTCCATGCAGCCAAATTTCAGCGACGACAGCCGCGCCTACGCCAATGTGCTCACGCAGGAAGCCTGCGACGCCAACAATCCCTTCCGCATGCTCATCGACGAGGTGGGATTCGGCCCTGGCGTGGAGCTGCTCTTCGGCTCCGACGGCATGCCTTACGGCGTGGAAGCCCAGTTGCAACACGGCCTTTTCCCGCCCTGCGCCAGCCAGCGTCTCACCCTGGACGAACTACTGGCGGGCCTCGATAGCCGCCTCAGCGACACTGGACCTGCCTATGTCATCGACCATGAACAGCAGCGCGTGACCCGCCAGGCGCAGGAAACGGCGTAACGAACGGATCAGGATGAAAAAGGTGGGAAACAGGATGGCAGGATGAAAAGCAAGGTGAATCCGCTCACCTTGACGATTGCCTTCATCCCTCTTTCGTGTCTTTCGTGGTGAACTTTTTTCCCTTCACTTCTCCACGAGCTTCAATTCGCGTTTGAGGAAGGCCCACATCTTCGAATGCCTCGCCCAGTTGTGTTCCGGGGCGCGGGGGCTGTGGGTGGAGCCGGGGAGCATCACCAGCTCGAAATCCTTGTTGGCTTTTTGCAGAGCGTCCACGAACTGGATCGTGTTCTGGGGATGCACGTTGTCGTCCAGGGTGCCGTGAAGAATCAGCAAGGCGCCTTCCACGTTCTTGGCGACTTTGCAGACGTTGGTCTGGTCGTAGCCTTCGGGATTGTCCTTGGGCAGCGCCATGTAGCGTTCGGTGTAGATGGCGTCGTACAGCCGGAAATCCGTGACGGGCGCGCCCACGATGGCCGCTTTCCACGCCTTGCTGTGGGTCATGGCATAGGCGCTCATGAAACCGCCGTAGCTCCAGCCTTCGAGGGCGATGCGATCCATGTCGGCCCATCCTTGGGTTTTCAGCCACGCCAGTCCGTCGAGCTGGTCCTCCAGCTCCTGTTGGCCCAGGCGCTTGTACACGCCATGGGCGCTGGCGGGGCCGCGATTGGAGGCGCTGCGGTTATCGCAGAGCCACACGACCACGCCCTGCTGCGCCAGGAAGTGCCACCAAAGCCGACTGAAGGCGTTGCGCACCGTGGGCGCGTGAGGCCCGCCGTAGATCTCCTGATACACGGGATATTTCTTGGTGGGATCGAAATCAGGCGGTAGCAGCAGCATGGAGGAAAGGCTCGCACCATCGCGGGTCGGCACCGTCTGGAACTTCGGCCTGCCCAGGGTCAGCGCCTTGAAGGCATCAGGCAGCGGTTCCACGGGCAGGGGCAAGGCCTTGCCATCGGCGTTGGAGAGACGCTGCTGGGTGGGAGTGACCGGGTCGGACCAGCGATCCAGAAAGTGCGTGAGCTTGGAGTCGAAGGTCACGGCATGGGTGCCGGGCTGCTCGGTGAGGCGCTTCAGCTGCGCGTTGGGCGCGGAGCCTTCGAGGGAAACCGAATAGGCATCCAGTCCCAGCGAATTGCGTTGCGTGCCGCTGAAGAACACGAGGCCGTTCCTGTCCACGCCATGAAGGCTGCGCACATCCCAGGAACCTTCCGTGAGGGTGCGGAGCAACCGACCTTCACCATCCCGATGTTCCAGGTGACGATAGCCCGTGCGATCCGTGTGCCATAGGAAGCTGCCATCGGGCAGATCGTAGGGCTGGGGCAGCTTGTCCTGCCAGGTAGGACTTACTTCCCGGATCAGGCGGGTGGGCGTGGCTCCTTCGAAGCGCCACAGCTCCATCCAGGTCTGGATGCGATCCTGCACGGCGATGCGCAAACGACCTTGGCGATCCCAGCCCACCTGGGCGAAAAGCACCTCTTCGCCGGGATGGGTGGCGTTCATCCAGGTGGTGTCGCCCTTGAGGTCCACCACGCCCAGCTTCACCGTGGAGCAGGGATCGCCCGCCTTGGGATAGCGAATGGGAACGACCTTTTGGGGCTGGGTGCGGTCGTCGATGAGCGTGTACCGAGGCACGGCGCTGGCGTCGAAGCTCAGGTAGGCGAGGCGCGTGGAATCCGGCGACCACCAGAAGGCGCGAGGCGTTCCGCGCTCATAGAGTTCCTCCTCGTACACCCAATCCATACGCCCGTTGAAGCGCGTTTCGCTGCCGCCCGTGGTGAGGCGGGTCTCCTGACCTTCCGGCAGTTCCAGCACGTAGAGATCGTTGCCCCGCAGGTAGGCCAGCTTGAGCCCATCGGGGCTGAAGGCGGGCATGTCCTTGGGGGCACGATCCTGGGTGAGGCGCTTCACGCGAGCATCCTTGGGAGTCACGAGGTAGAAATCACTCTCGATCACCTGGAGAAAGGCATCCATGGCGGGGTTCCAGAGCCCCGGCCCGCGCTCGCTGGCGGTTTTCGCGGCGGCCTCGGATAACCCAAGGGTCACGAGGGCCGTCTTCAGATCCGCCGCCTTCAGCCAAGAATCCGAGTGGCCCGTGGCCGGATTCATCTGGCTCAAATCGCCCTTCCGATTCTCCAGCAGCAGGCCACTGGGCAGCCAGCTTCGCTGCACGCTGGGTGTGGGCAGGTAGTTCACCTTCTTCTGGGGATGAAACAGCTTTTCCAGGGTGAGGCGGCTGGAATCCGGCGCGCTCTGCGCGCTCAGGAACGCAGGCAGCAGAAGGAGGGGCAGGAAGCGCATGGGAGGCTCCATGGAAACGAAAGGCTCGCCGGTGCGAGCCTTCCGAAAAAATCAGCGATGCATCAGTGGGGCAGGTGTTCGCGGGTGAGGTTGCGGGGACCGCTGGGCGTAACCAGCACGTCGTCCTCGATGCGGATGCCGCCGAACACGCTCAATTCGTCGATGAGCTTCCAGTTGAACCGGGAAGCGTGCTCGCCTTCGCGGAAGGGCCGCAGCAGCATGGGGATGAAGTAGAGGCCGGGCTCGATGGTGACCACGTGGCGTTCTTCCAGGGTGCGCGTGGTGCGAAGGGTCGGGTATTCCGGCGGCGGCGCCTGGAAGGCGCCATCGGGGCCCGCTAATTTGCCGCCCACATCGTGCACCTGGATGCCCAGATGATGGCCCAGCCCGTGGGGCAGGAAAGGCCTCGTAAAGCCTTTGGCCACGCTTTCTTCGGGCGAGGCATGCACCAGGTCCGACGCCTGCAGCAGGGCGGCGATCTTCAGATGAGCCTGATGATGCAACTGGCCGAAGGGCAAGCCCGCTTTCACTTCGCCGCACAGTTCCAGTTCCAGCTTTTCCATGCCCGCCAGCAGCGCCTGGAAGCGGGCATCGCAGGTAGGCGCCGCCACGGTGCGCGTGATGTCGGAAGCGTAATCCAGCACCCGCGCGCCGCAATCCAGCAGCATGGTGTGGCCGTGGCCCACGTTGCGCTTGTTCTCGTAGTGCAGGATCGCGCCCTTTTCGTTGAGCCCCACGATGGAACTGAATGCCAGTTCGTGATCCAGACATCCCACCGCCTGCACGAAGGCGTAGTGGATCTCCAGTTCCGTGGCCCCTTGCAGAAAGGCCTTGCGCCCCGCTTCGTGACCCTTGGCGCCCAGCACCGTGGCCTTTTCCATGGCGCGGATTTCGTAGTCGCTCTTGTAGGCGCGGCCCCAGTCCAGATAGGCCGTGAGTTTTTCGGGATTCAGCGCCAGCCCTGCGGCCTGGGCCCGATCAGTCTCGTTGCCGATGTAAGCGGTCCGGGCAGGTTGGCCCACCTTTTCCCACACCGCATCCAGCGTGGGGCATTCCACCAGTTCGAAGCCTTCGATCCAGAACGGCGTTCCGCCCCACAGAACCTCGAGGCTGGTCTGCTCGTACCAGAAATCCTCCGGCGCGTACCGAATCAGCAGGGGCTTCTTGCCCGGCCGCAGCACCAGCGCGTGATGGGGGCCCAGCAAGGGGCAGTAGTGGCGGAAATGAGGCGTGGGGCGGAAGGGGGCGTCCTGGTCATCGGCGAAATGGGTGTACGCCGCGCCGCTGGAGATCACCAGGGCATCGAAGCCGTTGGCTGCGAGAGCCTTTTCCACATACGCCATGCGTTCGTTCAGATGCGCGAGAAAGAGGGGCTTGAGATCCATGGCGTCTCCAAAGATGAGTGGGGCGTGAAGATCAAGTATGAGGCGAACGGGGCATCGTGCGCCACGGACGGCACATCCTGGCATCATGCGCTGCGTTTCATCACGGATTCTGTGCGTTCCAGAAGGGAAAGGCGACCATTCGCCCAGAGGCCGGTCCATGATGGTGTCAAACGCACTCTACTGGAAGGAAGCGGAACGTTTTCGCTTCCTCTCGATCAGGAGGTTCCATGTTCACTCGCACCCTTCTTTTCCTCGTGTTGGGGGCTTCGCTTTTCGCCCAGGCTCCCGCGGACCGGCCCGGTGCAAGGTTTCAGCCTCAGTACGAAAACGGTCTGCCACCCATGAATCTACGGGGGCTGGAGTTGACCGAAGCCCAGAAGACCCAGATGAAAGCCATCCGGGAGCAGCACTGCGCCACCCTGAGGCCCAAGCTGGATGCCGCGGGTCAGGCACAGCGCACCCTGCGCGGAGCCATGATGGACCCGGCCGTTTCCGTCGAAGAACTCCGCAAGCTCCACGGAACTGCTTCCCAGGCCCAGCTCGAGGTGATGTTGGAACACCGTGCCCAGTTCCAGGAAATCCTGGCCCTGCTCACACCGGAGCAGAAGGCCAAGCTCGAATCCATGCGCAAGGACCGCCCCAGGAACCCGCGCTTTCCCCCTGGCCCTCTGCCACCGGCGGCTCCCAAGCAGACTCCCAAGCTATAGACTTTCTGCATGCGCGCTTCAGAACTCTCCTTGAGCCTTTGGGTTCGGTTGCGGCGCCCCGCCACCTGGGGCGCCGTGCTGGGCTTCGGCCTGCTCTGGGCGCTGACTCGCTGGGGGTTCGGCACCCCTCCGGCTCGATGGCAGGAGTTCCTCTATCCTTTCGCCCTGCCTTTCGCCTACCTGGTGCTGTCGCCCGTGCCTTGGCAATGGACGGGCGATGATCGACCGCTGGCGGGCCTTTTCCGGGGATTCCTCCAGGCTTTGCCCTGGAACGTGGTCTGGGTGGTGGGTCTCGCCTTGGCCCTGGGATTCAATCATGGAGGCGAACGGCGATCTTCGGCCCATGCTCAGCGCGCGCCAAGGATCGAGATCATGGGGCTGTCGCCTCGGCTGGTGGTCGTGTCCAT
>JAJTBC010000166.1 GCA_021287085.1 Bacillota bacterium
CCCAGGAGGATCACCTTGGCCCACCCAGATTGAGGGTTGTTCCCTTGGGATCGGAAGGTCGGGTTCAAAAAGGTCATCCAGCAAACAGGGCTTTGATCAACTGCCTAACGATAGTTTCGGCGGAGTACGTATTCCACTAAAGAAATAGGCAGGAATCGGTAGGCCATCTGCCCCAAGAGGCTGTCCATTCCCACCACTACCCGGCGCGGAGGACGCCGCGAGGCCATGGCCCGAACGATTCTGTGTGCGCAGGCTTCGGCGCTGAGGCCATGCTGGGCGGCGAAGTCTTCTCGTTTCTGGGCATAACGAAGAATGGCGGCTTCGTACGGGGTACCTTGGCTGCGCTCGGGAAGATCCCCCCAGGCCTGCTTGAGGGTGGCGCGAAATTGCGTCTTGATCGCTCCTGGTTCCACCAGGATCACGGGAATGCTATCGCCGATTTCCAGACGCAGCGTTTCTCCAAGCGCTGTCACCGCATGTTTGCTGGCGTTGTAGGCCCCGGCCATGGGGATGGACAGACGACCGAGCACCGAGCCCACATGAACGATGCGCCCTTCTCTCGGCAGAGCGTTTTTTCGGATCAAAGGCAGGAAGGCGCGGGTGGTGGCATGGAGCCCCACCACGTTGGTTTCGAACTGGACGCGCATTTCGTCAGGCCGCAGCAGCTCCAGGGGTCCCATCTGGCCGTATCCGGCGTTGTTGACCAGGGCCGTCAGCCGAAACCCTTCACAGGCTTGCACGGCCTGGGCCAGGCTCGTCTCGGAGGTCACGTCCAACGCCAACCGCTTCAGATCATCCCCGTCGGCAAGATCGGCCAGCGTTTCGACTCGGCGGGCCGTGGCCACCACGCCCCAGCCTGCGGCGCGCAGTTCCGCCACCAATGCTCGTCCGATTCCACTGGAACAGCCCGTCACCAGGGCCCAACCGCGCTCGGCCATGCCTTCCTCCTGATCGAAAGGCACGGAACAGGCCCATGCCTATTCCGTGCCCCGAATCGCGTGCAGTTGAACTACTTCTTCTTGGCGTCCTTCACTTCGATCTTGGTGGCCACCTGCTTGTAGGTGACGGTCACTTTGGCGCCGGCCTTCAAGCCATCCTTGCCGGCGGTGGAGCCGTCGGTGTAGAAGCGCCAGGATTCCTTGCCGAGATCCAGGGTGAAGCTGTCAGCGGCCACTTCTTTCACAACGCCGGTCTTCTGGTAGGAAGCGGCGGCAGCGGCAAAACCCAGGGCAGCTCCGGCGATGGCCGCCACGGTCACGAGCGCGGTGGTGCGGATACGCATGAAGATCTCCTTCAGAGAGGCGTCGAGGGACGCGGGTTGACTCTACGATGCACGAAACCGGCGATTCCCACCACGAAAAGCGCCGCAAAAAGACCGAATCCCCAAAGGACCGTCTTTCGATGCAGGGACAGAATCGAAGGCGCGCCGTCCCGGGAAAGGTTCAAACGCTGAACGGGCCAAGCCTGACCTCTGGCATCGGTGGCCTGCACCTCCAGAACGGGTTTTTCTCCCCCTTCGAGGCGCAGGGAGAGCTTCCCATCGAAAAGGTCGGAGCTGCCCTGAGGTCGCAACCAGACCCACTCCCGGCGATGGGTCAGGCGATCCTCCACCCGCAGCCGAAGCGCCGCTGCGGCTCCACTGGGCGCCGAATGAAAACGATCGAAAAGCCCCACGGGCGTCACCGAGAGGCCCGATGCCACCACGAAAGGATGGCCGATGAGCAGAGGCTCGGAGCGCGCGACGACCCCATCCTCCACCAAGGCCACCCGCCGATCGGATCGAGTCACCACCACGAAGCGCCGCTGGCGTTCCTCCCCTTCCCTGCGGTAGTCCAGGGTCAGCCCGGAAGGCAGGTTCGGGGCGTTCAAGCGGCGCGTCAGGTCAGGCTGAAAGGCGCTGAGCAAAACCCGTCGTCCCTGGAAATCCACTTCCAGCCACGGATCGTTGGGAGACTCCGAGCGGGTGCGAGGCTGGGGTTGACCATCGGCGCCGGGTTTCACTTCGAAATCGGGATAGCGCGCCACCACCTTGAAGCGATGATCGCCCCATATGAGGATCTGGCCCGGCACTGCGGGGGCGCGCCGGGTTTCGCCGCCCTGAATGGCCACGAGGCTCTCCCCATGGGGAGGATGCGGCTTGAGGTTCTGCAGGAGGGCCGCATCCAGGGTTTCCCGGAACAGCACCGCGAATCGTCCCTGGGGTTCCTCTCGCCGAAAACCCACGGGGCCATGGGCATGGAGGAAGCCCAGCATGGGCTTCGGCGCGCCCACGCCCAGCATCACCATCATCACGTCGCCTTCGTCCGAGCTGGAGGGCAGCGTCGGCAACTGATCCAGTTCCATGGCCGCAGGCAGGTAGCGTTCGATGCGGAAAGCGAGGTCTTCTCTGGGAGCCTGTTGGAAACGCACCAGCGAAAAACCCATCCCCACTAGCGCCACAGCGACCAGGCTGGACCAGACATTGAAGAGGGATCGTCGCGATTCGCTCACAGGGCCAACAACCCCACCAAGTAGAAGCCCAATTCAAGGGGCGGTTGGAAGGCCCGCTTGCCAGCCGTGAACCGCTCATGGAGCAGCCACAGATGCAGCATGGGATACGCGGCGGCACAGGCGAAGATGAGGCACTGGATCCAGGGATGGCGCAGATCGTGGCTGAAGGTCATCCAGGCCACCCAGACGAAAGCCAGGGAAAGCACTACTCCCAATGCGATCTTCGTGCCTTTGCGGCCCAGCAACATGGGAAGCGTTTCGCGGCCCTGGATCTGGTCGTTCTGGAGATCCTGGAGGTTGCGAACGGAGGTGCGCGCGAAGACCAACGCTCCGGCGAAGGCCGTTCCCGCCCAGACCTGGGCGTTCCACACCGCGCTGTGGTGCCACAGCGGCAGGGCCACCGCCACCACGGCCAGGGCAAGGCTCACCAGCACATCCTTGGAACCAGGAATGAGGGCCAGGCTGTATTCCTTGGGGCCGATCTTGATGGACCGTCGATAGAGCAGGCCCAGGGCCGAAGCCGCCGCCACCACGCCGAACGATCCGATGCCTCGCCATGCCGCCAGGCCCAGGGCCACTCCCAGACTGCCGATGCCCAGGCCCAGAAGCAGGGGCCGGTGGCGCACCAGGGAACGAGCCCTGGCCGGGCCTCGCGCCCCCATGCCCAGGGGATCCATGTAGGGAGCCAACAGGTACATGGCCGCCACGTACGCGGCGGTGAGCAGCGGATAGTGCCAGCTGAGAGGCGCATCCATCCAGGCATGGATGCCCGTGGCCATGAGCGCCGCTCCCACCGCCAACCGGAGCGGAGAAGCCAGGGTCGTACGGAAGGAACGGAGGATGCGTTGCGGCCCCTTTCCCATTTGCTCCAGGTCCGCCACCACCTCTTCCACCAGCCAGGTGGGCGTGGAAGCGCCCGCCAGTACTCCCACGGACTCCAGTCCCTTGAAGGCCGATAGATCCATCTCGGCGGCCGTTTCCACGAACTGGCAAGGCTTGCCGTACTGATGGGCCAGTTCCGCCAGATGTCGGGTGTTCGCGGAGTTCTTGCCGCCCACGATCACCACGGCATCCACCTTGGAAGCCACGTCCCGGGCTTCCGCCTGCCGCCGCCACGTGTCCTCGCAGATGGTGTTTTCCACCACGAGATCTCCGGCGCGCTTACGGAGTTCCTCCACGATGGTGTCGAAATCCTTCACCGTGAAAGTGGTTTGCGCCACTACCAGCACTTTCTTCAGCTGTTCGTCGGACAGGGCCCGGGCTTCGTCCAGGTTGTTCACGATGACGCTGCCATGTTCCGCGAAGCTCTGGTGCGCCACGCTTTCCGCATGGCCGTGGCTGCCGAGGATCACGGTGAAGTAACCCTGGGGGCTCCACTTCTTGATCTTGCTGTGGACCTTGGCCACCTCTGGGCACGTGGCGTTGACGATCTTGAGTTCACCCCTGGCCTGGCGCTCCTTGAGGCCGCGCAGATCCTGGATGGGAATGCCGTGGGCGCGGATCACCACCGTACCGTCCTGCACCTTGTCCGGGGCATCGGCCACCGCCACGCCCCGCTTGCCGATCAATTCCAAGGCCTGCGGATTGTGGATCAAGGGACCGAGCGTCTGCACGGTCCGTCCATCAGCCCTGGACGAGGCCTCCAGCACGGCATCCATGGCTCGTCTCACGCCCCAACAGAACCCGGCTGTCTTGGCCACCAGTACCTTCATGATCCGACCCTCGATTTCTGACTCTGTTGGTCAGAAATACAGATTAACGGACCTGCCGGAAGAAAAACAAACCGGATCACAATCGATCCAAGGTAAGTTGAGTGCTTCAGCCCTTGAGGCGTTCTTGGGAATTTGACATGGCCGCACCTCCGCTCTTGCCCGTCACACTGACCTGCAACACCGATCTGCGTTTCATCGACCTGATTCAGGTGGTGGGATCGGAGCTGCTCAAGCACATGAGCTTCAGCCACGAGGACGGCGAGCGGCTCTGGCTGGCGATCCAGGAGGGCATCGCCAACGCCATGCGCCACGGCAACAAGCTGGACAAGCAGAAGGTCGTGAAGGTCACCTTCGATCCCAGTCCCGACAAGATCGAGATTCGCATCGAGGACCAGGGCAAGGGCGTGGACCTCGACAGCATCCCCAATCCCAACCTGCCCGAGAACCTGCTCAAGCCGGGCGGACGCGGCGTGTATTTCATGAAGCAGGTCATGGATCTCGTGGAGATGCGCGTGGCCGAGGCCGGCAGCACCCTGGTGCTGGTGAAGCACAAGCGCAGCTCTGAAGCGATGGCTTAATTACCCAAGTACGTGAACCAGAAGCGCACGCCCAGGGTCGAACCGTCGAAGCTCTCGGGCAAGCGCGGCAGCGGGTCGGAGCGGCGCACGGCCAACAGCGCGCTTTGATCCAGCATGGCGTTGCCGCTGGGACTCTCCACGCGGGCAGCCTCGATGCCGCCATCGCGGCGGATGCGGAAATAGATCTGCACGCGCCCCTGGGCGCTGCCGACGCGGTTCCAGTTGCTGGTGATGCGGTTCTGGATCTGCTGCAGGTACCACGTGAAGGGGAAGCTCCCATCCAGATCGCCGATGAGGCCGACACCGCCCTGCACGCCCCCGCTGGCTTTGAGGCCCGGAATGCCCGTGCCTTCGCCCAACCCGCCCCCGGTGCCCTTGCCCGCCGCACCGGTCACGGGATTGGCCGTGGGATTGGCGCCCTTGCTGGCCGTGGTCGCCTTGCCCATGCTCGATGCGTCGGGATTGGTGCCCTTGGCAGGCGCCGTGCGGGTGGTGCCGAAGGCATTGGGCGGCACCACGCCACCCTTGGCGTCACTTTGAGGGGCCACGTCTTCCACCCGCCGCACGCGTTCGCCTTCGGTGCCCTTCTCCAAGGGCGCACTGCCCCCCGAAGGGCCTGGCGAACCCATGGCCGGCAGCGTCACCCAGGTCACTTTCACCTCTTCAGGCTTGGGCGCCATGCGCGGCCCGATCAGAAAGGCCGCCGCCGTGATCACGTGCAGGCCCCCGCTGAGCATCATGCCCAACGAAGGGCGCAGGTTCACGCCCAACACGTTCACCGCTCCCGCTCCGCGGGGATGCCCTGGGTCACGAAGCCCACCTGCGTGAAGCCCGCTTCGCGGATGGCATCCACCACCGTGATGACCCGCCCGTAGGGGATGGCGTGATCGGCCCGCACGAGAATGGGGCGCTTGCGCCCCTGCCCGGCCCGTTGCCGCAACTGGGCTTTCAATTGCTCTTCCCGCACGAAGGTTTTTTCGAATTCCATACGTCCATCGCGCATCAGCGTCACCACCATGGCTTCGCTCTCCAGATTGCGCCCCGTGCGGCTTTCTGGAAGGTTCACATCCACGCCCGTGGTGAGCATCGGCGCCGCCACCATGAAGATGATGAGCAGCACGAGCATCACGTCGATAAGCGGCGTCATGTTGATATCCGCCATCCGTTGACCATGCCTGCTGCCGGGGTTGAACGCCATGAAAGCCCTCGCGATGCCGCTTTCAGTTTACACAGGGAGACGGGCGCCCTCGAAGCAGGGAACCAGCGGATGGACATGCCGTGAAAAGGCTTTCCCACGTGATCGCAGCCAAAGGATGCCGCCTGTGAGCCTTTCGAGCTGGGCTGTCCTAGGATGAAAGGATGCTGCATCGCTTGCTGTACTCCGATTGGGAGCATCCTCCTTCCGTCATGGCGTTCGAGTGGCCGTACCGGGAGGCGATCCATCGGTTGGCGGCCATGATGGAGCGCATTCTGCCCCAATGGGAAGCGGCCCTGGCGGCGCCCGCTCAGGCCCCAGCGGCCTTCTGGGACGATTGCCTGGAGCTGTACCTGCTCGGACCTGCGCTGGTGAACGTGACGCTGAACCACAAGATCTGCGTGGAACAGGGCCTGCCGCTGCATGCCACCCAGTACTTCCAGGTGAGCGAGAAATCCCGTCATCAGGTGCGGTATTCCGAAGTCCAGATCCGGCAGGCTCAAGCCCTTTTCCTGGAGTCCATCGCATTGGCCCGTGGCCTGTTTGCCTTGGATCCCGCCTCTCCAGACAGGCTGCGAACCTTCGAGGCCTCTTTGCCTGCGGCCATGGGAGATTTCATCTTCACCAGCACCCCCGACAAATACACCTGGCGCGCCTCGGACCCCCGCAAGATCGAGGCGCTGGCCGAGGCCGTCACCAGGGCTTTCCGTCCCCTTGCCGTGGTGGGCGCGGCCCACGGCTCCATCATGTCGGGGCTGCTGCTGGCGAACCTGCTGGACGTACCGCTCTACTTCATCCGCTTTTCCATGTTCAAGCGCAACGATACGGCTCCAGTGATCTCCCAAAGCGATCTGGCCTTCCTCGCTCCCTACCGCCAAGGGCCGGTGCTGCTCTTCGATGAAGACGTGGCCAAAGGCACCACGCTCACGCACTTCACCAACTTCCTTTCGCCCTTCTTCGCCCAGTCGCATTCCGCAGGCGTTCTGCGCCACGGCCATGCGGCCTTCCGGCCCGATTTCGTGGGACAGGTATGGTACGACTGATCCTCGCCGAAAAGCCGAGCATGGGCCGCGCCATCGCCTCGGCGCTGGGGTTGCAAGGGTCTGGCCGCAGCTTCATCCAGCAAGGCGACACCCTGGTCACCTGGTGCGTGGGCCATCTGGTGGAAGCCCTCGGACCCGATGGCTACGACCCGGCCCTGAAGGCTTGGCGCATGGAGGGCCTTCCCATCTTCCCCGCGGAATTCCGCTACGCTCCCATCGCCCAGACCCAGGAACAGTATTCGGTGGTGGCGCGGCTGCTGACGCGGGAGGACGTGACCGACGTGGTGAACGCCACCGACGCTGGACGCGAAGGGGAACTGATCTTCGATCTGGTGTATCGCCTGTCTGGGTGCGAAAAGCCCGTGCTGCGCTTCTGGACCTCCAGCCTCACGGATGACGCCATTCGGGAAGCCTACGGACGCATGAAACCCGGCGAAGCCTATGCGGGCCTGCGGGATGCGGCTCGCAGCCGCCAGGAGTCCGATTGGCTCGTGGGCATCAACTGCACCCGCGCCCAGACCTTGGCCATGCGCCGCGCGGGCGGCGAAGGCGTGTATTCCGTGGGCCGGGTGCAGACGCCCACCCTGGCGATCCTGGTGAATCGCGAGCAAGAGATCACGCAGTTCGTGCCCAAGGATTTCTGGACCTTGTGGGCACTGTTCGCCACGCCGGAGGGCCTCTACAAAGGCAAGTGGTTCACCAAGGTGGACGGCAAGGAACAGGATCGCTTCGAGCGGGAAGACGAAGCCCTGGCCAAGGCTGCGGCCCTGAGTGGCCTGGCGGGCACGGTGGCCTCCGTCACCGCCAAGACGGAAAAGAAGCGCCCGGAGCTGTTCTACGATCTCACGGCCCTTCAGAAGGAAGCGAACAAGCGCTTCGGGTTCTCGGCCGAGCACACCTTGGAAGTGGCTCAAGGGCTCTACGAACGCAAGCTCATCAGCTACCCCCGCACCAATTCGCGCCACCTCACCGAAGCCGACGCCGCGAAGGCTCCAGGCTGGATCAAGGCCATCGACCAGGGCCAGCTCGAAGAACTGCGGCCCTTCGTGGCGGATCTGCGCAGCCGCTGGCCCGTGAAGCTCGACAAGCGATTCGTGGACGACAAGGAGGTGGAGGATCACTCCGCTCTGGCCCCCACGGAAACGCCAGCCCAGCGATTGGAAGGCGATGCCCTGAAGGTCTATGAGCTGATCGCTCGACGCTTCCTGGCTGCCTTTTTCCCTGAGCGCGTGGAAGCCAAGACCACCCTCGTCACCCGCATTGCCAAGGACAGCTTCAAGACCACCGGAACGGTAGTGAAGGAGCTGGGCTGGTCGGCGGTGGATCCGCCCCACGCGCGGCCCAAGAAGGAATCCAAAGAGGAAGGCGACGAAGGCGAGGACGAAGCCGGCGCCCTGCCCCCCGTCGCCAAAGGCCAGACCGTCGAGGTGCGCGAACTGAAACCCAAGGCCGGAAAGACCTCGCCTCCCAAGCGCATGACCGAAGGCGATCTGCTGGCGGCCATGCAGGGCGCAGGCAGGGAGCTGGACGACGAAGCCCTCAAGGGCGCGCTGAAGGATTGCGGTCTCGGAACCCCCGCCACGCGGGCTTCCATCATCGAGACCCTGCTCAAGCGCGGGTACGTGGAACGCAAGCGCACCATTCTTCAGCCCACGGAAAAAGGCATCGAGCTGATCCGAGGGCTGAAGGCCGAAAGCCTCACCTCGCCGCAGCTCACGGGCGAATGGGAAGCCCGTCTCGAACGGATGCGGCGCGGCGAGACCGCCCGGAACGATTTCATGGCCGATGTGAAGGCCTACGTCACGGACCTGGTGGCCCAGATCAAGGCCTCCGCCCCGGCGCGCTCCCAGCGGGTGTTTGGCCCCGTCATCGGACCTTGCCCGGTGTGCCAGAACGAACTGCATCTGCGGGATTGGGAAGGTCGGCACTACGCGAAATGTTCAGGCCCCCAATGCCCCGTGAGCTTCGATTGCGATGCCGAAGGCAAGGCGGTGCAGGCATGCCTCCACTGTCAAGGCCCCGTGCGCATCACCAAGCAAGGCGGACGCGTGTGTGTGGCCTGCGGGCGCTGGCAGGAGGAGGAAGCCGCCAAACCGCCCGCAGCTCCTTGTCCCACCTGCCAGCGTCCCATGCGCGTCATTCCAAGCACTCGCCGCGGGGACTACTTCCAACGCTGCGCCGAATGCGGCGTGACCCTTCCGGTCGCTACTTCACCCGACGCAGCACCGTGACGCAATTGGTGACGGCGCTGCCGCCCACGTTGAAGGCCACGCCGATCTGGGGCTGCTTGCGCGTAAGGGTGGCGCCGATGGCTTCCCCCACCAGCTGCTTGTAGAGGAGCGCGTGCATGGAGGTGCCGGTGGCACCCACGGGATGCCCCTTGGCTTTCAGTCCGCCGGAAAGATTCACGGCGCAGTGGGCATCGTCGCGGGTGAAGCGCCCTTCCAGGTAGTCATAGCCCGCGCGGCCATCCTGGGAGAGGCCCAAGGCCTCCGTGCTGAGCAGCTGATTGATGGTGAAGCAATCGTGGACTTCGGCCATGTCCACGTCGGCAATGGCGATCCTGGCCTCGGCGAAGGCTCGGCGCACGGCCTCTTTCCCGGCCATCAGCTCGTGCATGTTGGGCCGCACGGACATGGGCAGACGCTCGTTCACATGGCCGATGCCCGCGATTTCCACCGCCTTCTTGCCTGCTTTCACGGCATCCTCGGTGCGCATGATGACCAGGGCCGCAGCCCCGTCGGTCACCAGCGAGCAGTCGTGAAGCCGCAGCGGCTCGGCGATCACGGGGTTCTTCTCCGCAGGCAGGTTGAGGATGGCCTCGGCGGTGACGAGGCCCAGCTTGTCGGAGGGACCGCCCTTGCCGAAGTGGGCCAGAGGATTGTCCAATCCGTTGACATAACCGAGAGCCGCCACCGTCGCCAGCATGCGAGCCAGAGGCTCTCCTTCCAGCTTGTAGTGGGCCCCATAGCCCTTGGCGTACTCCGCGAACAGGCAGGGGAAGCTCACGGCGTTGGCGCCTTCCTCCGGCCAGTACGAGCACGTGGCCAGCGCATGGGTCACGCCCTTGGTATCGAGCAGGTTCATCTTCTCCACGCCCACCACCAGGGCTGCCTTGGCGCGACCCGATTCCACCGCATAGAGGGCGTCGTAGAGCGCCACCGTGCCCGAGGCGCAGGCGTCTTCGCAGCGGGTCATGGGCTTGAAGCGCAGGTGCTCCGGGTCGATCTCCGTGGCAAAGGCGGCCAGATGCTCCTGGTTGGCAAAAAGGCCCGGCGCACAGGAACCCACCCACACGCCGTCGATCTCTTTGGCATCCACGCCCGCGTTGGCCAACGCGCCGCGCCCAGCCTCCACCAGCAGATCGTAGATGGACTTCAGATCGGTGATCTCGCCCGTCTCCCGATTGCGCTGCACCAGCGATCCGAACTTGGAGTTGTACGCCCCGACGATGCTGACCTTGCTCATGATTGGCTCCTCCTAGAAAGGGGTGATCCGCGCGGACCACCTTCCGGTCTTTCCCTTGCATTTCATTGGGCCCGCCGGGGCGAGCCGGCCTTACTCCGAGGTTCGGGGGAACATCTTCTCGAAGCTCACCGCCCGGCAGTCGTTGGGGATCACGATCTCGGCGTCGGTGCGTTCCTTGATCCATTCCGGCGTATAAGGTTCGAAATACTCCCGCAGGAAGAAGCGATCGCCCACCACTTCGAAAAGGCCCAGATCCGTGACCACGGTGTTCACTTCCCGCACCGCCGTGAGTGGCAGCGTGCAGCGCCGCTTCAGGCGGGAGGCGCCCGTGGGCTCGAAGTGCAGCGTGGCGGCGATGACCACCCGCGACCCGGTGGTGAGATCCATGGCCCCGCCCATGCCCGGCACCATTTTCCCGGGAATTTTGTAATTGGCGAGATTGCCTTCCTGATCCACTTCCAGCACGCCCAGCACCGTGTAATCCACGTGGCC
>JAJTBC010000204.1 GCA_021287085.1 Bacillota bacterium
TGGCCCTCAAATGGCTCAGCGCCCAAGGCGCGGATCTCCGCTTCGAAGCCCGCCCCGAAGGCGGTACCCGGGTGATCGTGCGCTGGTGAAGCGTTTGTAGGTGAAAGAGCCCTGTTCTCCGCCGTGAAATCTTTTCCTACCCGGCGTGCCGCGGATCATTCCGCCCTCATTCGGGATAAGATGCGCCATGCGCATTGGCCTGCTCCAACTCAACGCCATCCTCGCCGACCCGGAAGCCAATGGTCGCCGCGTCGAGGAAGCCTACGCTCGGGCCGTGGCTCAGGGCGCCGACCTGGTGCTGACGCCGGAGATGGCGATTCCCGGCTACCTGCCCGAGGATCGCCTGTGGGAAACGGGCCTGCGTTCCCGCATCGAACGAGAGAATCAGCGACTGCGCCAGTGCGCGGGCGACGTGCCCTTGGTGTTCGGCACCTGCAGCCCCAGCCCTTCGGGCCGTCTCTGGAACGAGCTGTGGTGGTGCCAGGGAGGCGAAGCACGGTGCGTGGCCCGCAAGCGCGTGCTGGCGATGTACGACATCTTCGACGAAACGCGGTACTTCGATCCCGCCCCGGAAGCCCCGGCCCTGGTGGATTTCCACGGAATGAAGGTGGGCCTTTCCATCTGCGAAGACCTCTGGGCCGATCCCGATTTGGCCCCTGGACCCATTCGCTACGCCTTTGATCCCATCCGGGATCTCGCGGAACGCGGCGCGACCCTGATCCTCAATGCCAGTGCGAGCCCTGGCCATTTGGGCACTTGGCTTCCGGCCGGCAAGCACCCCTCCTGGGCCCAGCCCGGCAAACTGGCCATGCGCCGTCGTCTGCTGCAAGGCCACGCTGGACGCTACGGCCTGCCCATCGCGTACGTGTCCAGAGTCGGCAGTGAAAGCTGGCTCACGTTCGATGGCGGTTCGGGCGTGGTGTTCCCTGATGGCTCCTGGCAGGGCTTGAACGACTTCGAAGAAGCCGTGCAGGTCATCGATCTGCATCGAGGCGGAGAACCCTGGCAGGAAACCGCTTCGGAGGCTTCCTGGCTGCATCAGGCGTTGAAGCTTGGATTGCGCGAGAACCTGCGGAAACAGGGCCTCGAAGCCGTGGTCGTCGGGCTGTCCGGCGGCATCGACAGCGCCGTGGTGGTGGCCATGGCCGCAGAGGCCCTGGGACCGAAGAACGTGCTGAGCGTGGCCCTTCCCACCCGCTACACGAGCCAGGAAAGCCTCGATCTGGCGCGGCTTCAGGCGGAACGCCTGGGCATTCATCATCTGTGCCTGGATGCCGATGCGCCCTTTGCCGGAGCCACGGCATCCCTAGCGAACGTCTTTCCCGATCGCACGTTCAGCCTCACGGATGAAAACCTGCAGAGCCGTGCCCGAGGCGCGCTGCTCATGGCCCTCACCTCGGAACCCAGCGTGCACCGCCTGTTGGGCACCCAGCGCTTGGCCGTGCTCAACACCGGCAACAAGAGCGAGGCCGCCACGGGCTACTTCACGCTGTACGGCGATGGCATCGGCGCTTTCGGCATTCTGGGCGACTGCCTCAAGCAGCGGGTGTTCGCGCTGGCACGGGAATTGGGCGAGGCGGTGCCCCTTGAGGTCGTGACGCGCAAACCCACGGCGGAATTGGCCCCCGGCCAAACCGACGAAGCCAGCCTCCTTCCGTACGCCCTGCTCGACGCCATCCTGGCCATTCATCTCGAAACGCGCCGTCCTCTGGAATCGCTGTCAGATGATCTCGCGGAGCTGCTGGAGGGCGCCGCTCTCGATCAAGCCCGCGCCGCCCTGCCCCGCATGCTGCGCCTGCTCCATGCCAGCGAATTCAAGCGTCGCCAGTTGCCTTTCTCGCTCAAGGTGAGTCCCAAGGCTTTCGGATTGGGTCGCAGGATTCCACTGACGGGCACGTGGCGGGAATCCTGAGGAAAACACGAAACCCCGCGTGAAGCGGGGTTTCAGGTTTGGTGCCGGTGGTCGGACTCGAACCAACACTCCCTTGCGGGAAACAGATTTTGAGTCTGCCGCGTCTGCCATTTCGCCACACCGGCGCGGAGGATCAGCATACCGCAAGGCTGCGAAGCCGCCAACGCCGGGTTGCGAGGGACCTACTCCAGCCCGAAGGTGGAGGTTTCCAGCTCCTTCTTCACCACGGCCATGAACTGATCGGCGGTGGCGCCATCGATGATGCGGTGATCGAAGGAAAGGGCGGAGAACATCATCTGCCGGATGGCGATGGTGTCCGTGCCGTCCGGCGCGGTGATGACCATGGGCCGCTTCACGATGGCGCCGGTGCTCTGGATGGCCACCTGGGGCTGGTTGATGATGGGCAGACCGAACACATCGCCGAATACGCCGGGGTTGGTGATGGTGAAGGTGCCGCCGGAGATTTCATCGGGCTTGAGCTGCTTGGCGCGAGCACGATCCGCCAGGTCGTTGAGGCTGCGGGCGAGGCCGCCCAGATTGAGCTGATCGGCGTTCTTCACCACCGGCACGATGAGGCCCCAATCAAGGCTCACGGCGATGCCCAGATGAATGTCCTGCTTGTAGACGATGGAATCGCCATCCACCGAAGCGTTCACCACCGGGAAGGCGCGCAGGGCCTTGCAGACCGCCGCCATGACGAAAGGCATGAAGCTCAGCTTGGTGCCGTAGGTTTCCTGGAAGGCGCGCTTGTGCCGCTCCCGCAGCTTGGCCACGGCGGTCATATCGATCTCGAAGACCGTATAGACATGCGCGCTGGTGCGCTTGGAGGCGATCATGTTGTCGCTGATGATCTTGCGCATGCGCGACATGGGCTCCACCTTGACGCGCTCGCCCGAGGCGAAAGCGGGTACATGGGGCGTCACGGGCTGGGACAGGGCAGGCACGAGGCCCAGCGTCGGAGCAGAAGGATCGTGAACGGGGGCCGCCGCGGGCGCGGACGCGGGTTTCCCAGCCAGGTAGGCTTCCATGTCCTCCTTCGTGACACGGCCATGGAGGCCGGTGCCGGGCACGCTGCGCAGATCCACGCCGTGAGCCTCGGCCATGCTTCGCACCAGGGGGCTGGATTTGGTGGCCAGGCGACCTTCCAGCGAATCATCAGAGACCACGGGCGCAGCCGAAGAGGCCGCAGGTGCTGCCGTTGGTGCAGCGGCGGGAGCCGATGCGGGCGCGGCCGCAGATGCGGGGGCCGCCGCAGGTTTTTCGGAGGCATCGCCCAGGCGCGCCACCACGCTGCCTACGGGCACGGTCTGGTTTT
>JAJTBC010000231.1 GCA_021287085.1 Bacillota bacterium
CACGATGATCTGATCGCCTTCCAGCAGGAAGCCCGATACCCAGGCGCCGCTCCGCCCCGCCAGCAGCGGTCCCGCCGCCACATGGGCCTCGCTGCTGCTGGTGAGTACCGAACTCACCTGATCCACGAGCAGGCCCATCAACTGGCCGCCGTGATTCAACACGAGGATGCTGCGGGCCTTTTCCGCAGGGAGGGGAGGCAGATCCAGTCTGGCCCGGAGGCTCATCACCGGCAGCATCGTGCCTCGGAGGTCCAGCAGTCCTTCGACGCCCTTGGGCATGTGCGGCATGCGATTCAATTCGCGGTTTGGAGAAATTTCCGCCACATCGGCCAGAGGCACGCCATAGACCCGATCTTCCAGCAAGAACGTCAGGTACTGGCGCGGTCCCTTGGCGAGGACGGAGGCCTCCGCGGGCTGCGACGTGGCGTTCACGGCGCCTCCTGCACCGTCAGGGACATGAGCTCGGCCGGATCGAGGATCAACACGACGCCGCCATCGCCCATGACGCTGGCGCCGGAGATGCCGGGCAGGCTGGCGAGGTAGGGAGCCAGCGGCTTGATGACCATTTCCTGGCGCCGCATGAAGGCGTCCACGATGAGTCCCATGCGCCGACCGGCCGCAGACACCACCACGATGGAGAGTTCGTCCGCGGATTCCTCCTCAGACTCGTTGAAGCGCAGCAGTTCGCGCAGCCGCGTGACGCCCAGCACTTCGCCGCGCAGGTTGATGGCCTTGCGCCGAGCCAGGTGGGAAACCGCTTCCTGGGGCACCAGGAGCGTCTCTTCCACCGCTGTGCCAGGCAGGGCGAAAACCTGTCCGCCGGAGCGCATGAGCAGCGCATCGATGATCGCGAGGGTCAAGGGCAGGCGCAGGGTGAAGATGGATCCCTGTCCCACCACGCTCTGCACGGAAACCTGGCCGTTGAGGCGGCGCACGTTGGAGCGCACCACGTCCATGCCCACGCCGCGCCCCGAGATATCGGTGACCGTAGCGGCCGTGCTGAAGCCCGGCAAGAAGATCAGATTGACGGCTTCCTCGTCGCTGAGGGCATCCACGCGCTCCTGGGACATCAGTCCCTTTTCCACCGCCTTGGCGCGGATGATGAAGGGGTCGATCCCCTTGCCATCGTCTTCGATCTCCACCACCACCGAATCGCCCTCGTGGCGGGCGCGCAGCGTCACGGTGCCCGTTTCGGGCTTCCCGGATGCCAAGCGCTTCTCCGGCATTTCCACGCCATGGTCGGCGCTGTTGCGGATGAGGTGGATCAGGGGATCGCTCAACTCCTCGATGAGGCTCTTGTCGATTTCGGTCTCCTCGCCCGCCATCTGGAGTTCGATCTTCTTGCCGCTGGCCTTGGCCAGATCCCGCAGCATGCGCGGGAACTTGCTGAACACGGTCTTGATGGGCACCATGCGGATGCCCAGCACCGAGGCTTGGATCTCCTTGGAAACCTGATCGAGGTAGAGGCTGCTCTTGCGCAGTTCCTTGATGAGCGACGCACCCGGTTCCGCCGTGATCTCCGTCTCGCAACGATCCACCACATGGCTGATCATGGTCTTGCAGATGATCAGTTCCGCCACGGTGTTCATGAAGGCATCGAGCTTGGCCTGACTGACGCGAATGGTATCGGAGCCCTTGTCGGCGCTCTTGTCAGCACCCTTGTCAGCGGCGGCCGCCTTGCGCGGTTCTGCCGCGGCCACAGGGGTTTTCGGGGCGGAGGCCTCGCCGAAAGCTTGCACGCCATCCGGGCTGATGAGGTGGTACTGCAGGTCCACGTTCTTCACGCCGTCGAAGAGCTTCTTCACGGCCTCCATTGATTCGGCCGGCTGCAGGTACAAGGCCAGATCGAAGGGGAAGCACTGAGGATCGAAGGTGGCCAGATCCAATTGGCCCTTCATGATGTGGGTGGAATGGAGCAGCGTGCCCACCAGATCCACCATGGACACCATGCTGAGGGGATTGAAGGGCGTGCCGAGGATTTCAGGGCGCAGCTCGCAGCGAATGGCGGCTACGGAGCCGCCCTGCTCGATGATGTCCTGGAACCGCTGAAGCACGGCGGGCTCCAGGGTTCCCAGGGAAGCCGGAACCTGGAGGGTCGCCTTGACTTCCGATGGGCGGGCCGCGGCGGTCGCAGCGGGCGCGGGGCTTTCGCCCTTGCGCAGGGCTTCGAGGCGCTGCATCAGCGACGCGATATCGGGATCGACGAGGGCGCCCTGTTTGCGAAGGGTGATGCGCACATCGTCCACGAGCACCTTGAGGGTGTCGACCGTTTCGAAGAGCAGCTCCATGACCTGGGGCGTGACCTGCATGCGGCCTTTGCGGAGATCGTCCAGCACGTTCTCCCCGATGTGGGCCAGCGACTGTACCTTGCTGAGCCCCAGGAACCCGGCGGCTCCCTTGATGGTGTGCACGCTGCGGAAGATGGCGTTGAGGATATCGAGGTCGCCGGGGTTCTCCTCCAGCACCAGGAAGTTCTGCTCGGTCAATTCGAAATGCTCTTGCGCTTCCACCAGGAAGTCTTCGTAGAAGCTGGGATCGTCCAGGGTGAATTCGCTCATGCGTCGGCCCTCTTCCGTTGCCGGAACGTATTCATCTGGCGCCCTTCCGAATCGGTGAGGAGGTGTTGGATATCCAGCAGGAACACCATGCCCGTTTCCGTTCGCACCACATGGGTGATGTAGGCGTTGGCCCCGGCGGCCATCACCCTGGGCGGCGCCTCCAGTCGGCGAGAATCCACGTTCTTGACTTCTTCCACCGCATCCACCACGAGGCCCGTGTTCACGCCCGCGATGGTGCTGATGATGATGCGCGATTGACTGGTACGGGCCTGGCGATCCAGTCCGAAGCGATCCCGCAGATCCAGCACGGGCATGACCTCACCGCGCAGATTCAGCACGCCTTCGATGAAGGAAGGCGCCCTGGGCACAGGCGTGATGAGCCCCACCATGATGATTTCCTGCACCTCGTGCAGATGCAGGCTGAAGGATTCCTCTCCCAATCGGAAGACCACCAGGGGCAGATCGTGGGATTCCACCACCGTTTCCTTGCCCTGATGGGAGGAAAGAGAAGTGCCCATGGCGGCGATCTTGTCGCGGTCTTCGCCGCCGATCACTTCCAATACCCGCAGGAGGCTCACCATGCGATCCGAGCGGAGCACCACGCCTTCCAGGCGGGCCGCTTCGTCCTCGGAAAGGGTGTCGGGAGCTGGGAGGATGTCGTCTTCCTTGACGCGGATGATTTCCTGGATGGCGTTCACGGCCACGCCGATGCGGGCTTCGCCGAAGGAAAGCAGCAGCACCATTTCTCTCGGCGCCAGTTCGCCCTGGCTTTCCACGCTCACCAGCTGGGTGAGGTCCAGCAGCGGCAGCACCTGATCCCGCAGACAGATCACGCCCATCACGTAGTCGGGAGCGTCGGGCACTTTGGTGACCGCCGGCAATTCCAGGATCTCTTCCACCATCTCCAGGTTGATGCCGAAGGATTCTCCACCCAGCGCGAAGGTGACGTAGGGCTGGTCGAGCTCCACCTGCTCCTGAACGATTTCCGAGCTGAAGTTGTGGACCGTGCTGTTGCGCTCCAGCAATCGCTCGCGCTGCTCGAATTCCTGACTATCGAGGATCTTGTCGAGATCGATCAGCGTGATGAGCCGCTGGCCCAGGGTGACCATGCCCGCCAGATAGTCGCTGCGCACCCCAGCCACCAAGGGCGGCGTTTCCCTCAGTGTGAAATCCTCCAGCCGTACCACTTCGCTGACCGCATCCACCTGCAGGCCCGTGAGCTGTCCCGCCAGATCCAGCACGATGATGCGGGTTCGGCCGGTGGGCTCCTGGGGAGCGAGGTGGAAACGCAACCGGCTATCCAGCACGGGCACGATGAGGCCGCGCAGGTTGATGACGCCCAGCACGAACGAAGGCGATCCTGGCACGGGTGTGATCCGGCTGCGAGTAGTGATCTCTCGCACTCGGTCGATGTCGAAACCGAATTCCACGTCATCCAGGCGGAAGGTCACCAACTGGCCCGAAGGGACAACGTCCTTGGCATTTCGGCCCTGGGTCGAAGGTTTCGCTGCGCTCTGGGATTCCGTGGCCATATCCGATCAGCCCTTCTTTTGGTTGCGTTTGAACTCTTCGATCACCGTATCGGCATGGGACCTTCGCTCATCGGGAGTGGTGCCCGTGGTGGCGATGGTGCGGCTGATGTTGGCCCGCTCCCCTTCGCTCTTCAGGCCCGTGCCCAGGAGCTCCACGATGTAGTCGTGGATCTGGCGCAGGTGATAGACGATGCGCTCCAGCTTCTGGCGGGTGATGTCCTGGAACTGCATGAGGTCCATGGCCTCGAAGACCTTCTCCTGGATGGTCTTGCCGGACAGCATGATGTCATGCAGGGATTGATGGACGGCGCCAGCCTGGGCTTCGGGCTGCTCCATGATCTGAAGCACCAGATCCTGCTGCTTGGCCACCAGCTGGCTGATGATGTCCAGCTGATCCATGACCTTGTTGGTCTCGCGCTCCGTGACGGCGGTGACCGCATCGATTTCCGAAATGACCTGGCCTTCCCGGTCGGGCCTGGGCTCCGCGGCGCTGGGCACTGGAGTCGGCGTGGGGTCGGGCACGGGAGCAGGGGCCGCCTTGGGCGCCGGGGCCTTCTTCGGCTTGGAGACAGGCTTGGCATTCCCTGCCTTCAGCAGGGCATCGATTTCAGACTGGTCCATGGAATCCTCTACCCGAGCATCGACTCGATTTTTTCTTTGAGGGTGTCGGGGGTGAAGGGCTTCACCACGTAGTTGTTCACCCCGGCCTGAAGGGCCGCGACAATGTCCTCCTTGGCGGCGTTGGTGGTCACCATGAGGATGGGAATGGAACCGTCGTTGCCGCGCACCACGGAAACGAATTCCAACCCGTCCATTTCGGGCATGTTCCAGTCGGTGATGATCATTTCCACCCCGCCCTGGGCCAGCTTGTCGAGACCGACCTTGCCGTTGTCGGCCTCCACCACGTCGGAGTAGCCGATGCGGGAAAGGGTGTTGATGATGATGCGACGCATCGTTGACGAGTCATCCACGATGAGGATTTTCAAGGGAGTCTCCTATAAACGAATCAGTGGTTCGAATCCCTGGTGGCCGCTTCAATGAAGTTTAGAAGGGCAACCCAATCATCGGGATAGACGTTCAAAAACTTGATTCCTAATTCAAATCCGCCTTCATCCAGCTGTTCGACGCGCACCACCTGTCCCACGGCGCCCAGAGGACGGCCTTCTTTTTCCCAGGCCGGACCGAACGTTTTCTGGTAGCGTCCCCACCCCGGCACCTGAATCTCCAGCTTCATGAGCGTTCCCAAGGGGAATTCCCGCTGGGAGTGGAGCAGCAGGCCGCCGCCGGAAACATCCTTGAACACGCTCTGGGAGACATCGGGCACGCCCGAGAAGGTCAGCTCCTGGAACTCCACGGTGGTGCCCATGGGAATGCGGACGAATTGACGGCGCTCGGATGACATGGTGATGAACCCCTCTCGAAGCTTTCGACCTAAAGGGCAAAATGCCTGAGTTTTGAGGAAAGTTGCCCGAAGGACCGAAGCGATTCCCGACTGTCAAATGCCTTGGCGCAGCAGTCCAGATCCTGGGCTTCGCCACACAACTTCAGTCATTTGTGCCTTCCCAAAGCACTTCATAGGGCTCCACCGGCATTTCAATGCCTTTGAGCAGCACGGACTCCAGGGGGCGCAACCCCGCTGGCCCCAGAAGGGCGGCCGTACGGGGACCCACCACGATCTGGCCAGGATGGGCCACCAGGCTTTCCAGGCGGGAGGCCAGGTTCACGGTGGCCCCCATCACGGTGTAGTCCATGCGCTTTTCGCATCCGATATCCCCCGCGAAGGCCTCGCCGCTGTTGATGCCGATGCGCATCTTCAGTTCGGGGTAGTGGTCGGGGCGCTGGCGGTTCAGGGCTTCCAGGGTCTGCTGCATAGCGATGGCAGCCTCCACCGCATGGCGGGCGTGGTCGGGATCGGGCGCCGGTGCACCGAAGAAAGCCATGAGCGCATCGCCGATGTACTTATCGAGGGTGCCGCCTCGCAGGAAGACCTGCTCCGTGAGGGCCTCGAAAGAGCGGTTCAGCACCGAGGCCAGC
Source organism: Bacillota bacterium (assembly GCA_021287085.1). GTDB lineage: Bacteria > Acidobacteriota > Holophagae > Holophagales > Holophagaceae > JAYREN01. Next base: position 6,125 of record JAJTBC010000231.1, read on the forward strand.
CGGAGCGGCTCCATGCCCTCGCTCATGCGCGTGAAGCCGGAGATGTCGGCGAAGAGCACGCTGATCTCGCAACGCTGGGCCTGCAACTGGGGCGCATCCTGGTTCTGGGCGGCCTTAAGGATCTCCGACACCACCTGCGGGCTGTGGTACCGCTCCAAACGCTGGCGAAAGCGGGTTTCCCGCTCGCGCTGGATGCCCACGGCCGCAAAATTGCCCATGGCGGAGAGCAGGTGTTCGTCCTCCAGGCGGAATCCGCCCTTTTTGAGGCTGGATTCCAGGTAGATCACTCCCAGGGCCTGGTCATCGACGATGAGAGGCGTGCACAGCGCCGAGGTGATGCCATGGATCTGGATGCTGTCCCCTCCCGCGAAACGCGGGTCCACCCGCGCGTCGGTGGTGAGGATCGTCACCCGGTGCTCCATGGCCGTGCGGGCGATGGTGCGGCTGATGGGCGCGGTCCAGGCACCGGGGCGCTCTTCCCAGAGCACTTCCGGAATCAATTCGCCATGAGCGTTGGTCAGGAGAATGAGGCCCCGCTGGCAGGGAATCTGGCCCGTCACCAGGGTCATCACCGATTCCAGCAGCTCCCTGAGACCCGCCGCCCGCAGCAGTTCACCGGCCATGGTGGCCAGACGTTGGAAGAGCGGCCCCACTTCCGTGGGCTTTTCAGCCTGATGCCGCGCCAGCAGAGCCTCCAGGCTGGCATGGGGAATCATCACGCTGCCCGAGGCGTCGAAGGCCCGGTCCTCCAGGGCGATGCGGGAGGATTCTCCGGCCCCCCTGGGCGTGGACGATTCGCGAATCTCCTCGGGCACCCACCGGACGTTCACTTCCCCCAGGGTCACCACATCGCCCAGCGTCAAGGGGGCAGGCCCGGTCAAGATCGCGCTGTTGAGGCTGGTGCCGTTGAGGGAGTGAAGATCCTCCACATAGGGCGAACCATCCTTCAGGAAGATCCGGCAATGCACCCGGCTGGCCACCTGGGAGGCCACCCTCAGCGTGGCGCTTTCGCCGCGCCCCAACGTGACGCCCTCCTCCGTGAGGGTCACGGGGCGGCGGGCCCCCTCGATCAACAGGGTCATCTTCATCAGCGTTTCATCCGGCCAGTGATGGGCGAGTCTAACACGGGAGCCCGTAATCCCCGCAGGCCCACACGGGGCGCCTCTGCACATGCCACGTATCCCGTTCATCGGGCTTCCGCCGGGCCACATCCTTCTCCCGTCATCGGCCCCAGGGAGGCCATGGGAACCCCCGATTGACCTGCCACAATGGAAGATCCACCTGGAGGCCCGATGCGGTTCCTGAAGTTCCTGTTCCTCCCCCTGCTCCTGGCGGCCTCGGCCTTGGCCCAGCGCGCCATCAGCCTCGACCCTGTGAAGGACGTGAAGGTGTCCTTCCGCAAAGGCGAGGTGCTGGTGACGGTGCCGGAAGGAGCCCACCTCAAAAAGAGCTTCATGGAGGTGACGCTCGCCTCCAAGCCCGGCTCCATCAAGGTCGGCGCCATGACGCCGCCCACGGGGGTGGACGAACTGAACGAAGCCATCTGGACCGGCACGGTACACATTCCCATCACCGGCGAAGGCCTCAGCGCCCAGGTCACCCTGGACGTGCAGTACCAGCCCTGCACCGAAGGCATCGGGGGCACCTGCTTCCCGCCCAGCAATCAGACCTTGAAGGTGAAGGCTTCGGATATTCCTGCGGCTTCGGGAGCGAAGCCCGACGCCAAGGCCACGGCCCCCACGGAAACCAAGCCCACCGCTCCCACCGAAACCAAAGTTGAGTCGGTCACGACTCCCGCCGATTCGGCCCCGAAGGCCCCTGAGGCCAAGCCTGGGATCCCACAACCCCAAAGCGCCACCCCCGCTTCCAAGGAGAAGCAGCAAGGGCTTCTGCTGGCCTTGATCCTGGTGTTCCTGGCGGGCATGGGGGCGTCGCTGACGCCCTGCGTGTTCCCGATGATTCCCATCACCATGGCCATCATCGGCGCCAAGGGCGGCGGCAAGGCCAAGGGCTTCGCGCTTTCCTTGATGCTGGTGCTGGGCATGGCCGTGACCTACACGACCTTGGGCGTGATCGCCGCCAAGAGCGGGGCGGCCTTCGGCGCAGCGGCCCAGAAGCCGGGCTTCCTGATCCCCATGGCCATCCTGTTCGTGGTGTTCGCCATCAGCCTTTTTGGGGCCTTTGAAATCCAGCTTCCCCAATCCATCCAGTCCAAGCTGCAAGGCAGCGGCCCGCGCCAAGGCTTCCTGGGCGCCTTCATCATGGGCCTGGTGCTCGGCCCCTTGGCGGCCCCCTGCGTGGGCCCCGTGGTGGGGGCGGTACTGGTTTCCATCGCCCAGCAAGGCGACGTGTTCCTGGG
>JAJTBC010000051.1 GCA_021287085.1 Bacillota bacterium
GCATTGGAGCGCCTCGATCCCGCAAGGTTGCGAATGACTTTTCCTGAATTCACGAAATCGGTCATGGTCAGGGCATTCCAGTTGTTTCCGAAATCCGTGCTCCTGTACACCTTCTTGTTGGCGAAGGTGTACACGGTATCCGGCTCGTTTGCGGGACCTGGCATCAGCCGAGTCTTGAACGGCGCATTGGCGGAATCGTTGGCTTCCGTGATGCCAGCGGTCGATTCAATGAAGGTCGCTCCACCGTCGGTGCTCTTGCAAACGCGGGAATAGTAAACGGACCCCAGCATCAGGTTGCCGTTGGTGGCATGGATCAGGGTTCCAAAGCCATCGCCGCCGATCTGGTCCTCGAAAACGCTGCTGGCCTTCAGGGCGTCATTAGAGCCCTGCCTGACACGGGTGCCGTTGTCCTGCATGCCGAGGGTAATGCGCCACCGCGAATCCGCCGGGGCAGCAGCGATGGTGGAGCCGAGGTGATAAACCAGATGGCTGGGAAGCCCCTTGTTGCGGCGATTGTCGAGGAAGGTGATGTCTTCCCCACTGGGAACGGTAACCCGCCACGGATCGCGCAGGATGCTGATGCCCCCGTCATTGCCCATGAACAGGGTTCCGCCTGACCAAGCCCCCGTGTGGAAATCCGCATGGCTGTAGGGATGCAGATTGCCGAACCAGTGGCTGAGCTGGGTCCAGCTGGCGCCGCCATCCGTGCTGCGATACATGGCCAGGTTGGAGCCCATCACCAGACGGTTGGCATTGGTGGGATCCACCGCCAAGCCATGGTTGTACCAGCCCTGCCCACCATCGCTGGTCATTTGTCGGCCCGTGCCCTGGAAAAGCCCACCAGCCACCGTCGGCGCCGCCATCCAGGTCCAGGTCACGCCCTTGTCGGTACTTTTGAGCACACCTCTGCCGATGACGTTGTTACTGCTCGTGTTTTCCACCATTCCATACACGGTGTTGTTGAGGGAGGCCACCAGGGTGATGCGCCCTGGCGTAAACCCCAGATTGGCGGGCAGGGCCGCGGCCGTCCACGTGGCGCCACTGTCCGCCGAAGTATAAATGGTGCTGATGGTGTTGTTGTTAGCGTCTGTTATTTCCTTGGAACACACCAGATCCAGGTTGTTGAATTTCTGGATGCTCCAGATATTGCCTGTGGAGGGTCCACCTGCCACGGCGGCGAAGGACACGCCGCCATCGATGGAGACCTTCAGTCCATCGTTGGTGGCCCAGAAAATGCGCGTGGCGGTGAGGGGCAGAATGGCGAACGAACGCGTGGCCGCACCCAACCCGGCGGCAGCCGTCCAGGTGGCACCGGCATCCGTGCTGCGGAAGAAACCGCGACCCTCGGCATCAAAGAAATCTCCGGCCCCCAGATAGAGCACGTTGGAATCGGTGGGACTCATGGCCAGGGCGCCCAGGGCCACGTTGCCGCTGCTGCTGTTGGCCGGAAGGTTATCCGTGATGGGCGTCCAGACCCAATCGCCCCCATCCAGTTGGGCGTTGGTGCAGCGGAACACGCCGCCGCCGCTGGTGGCCACATAGACCGTGGTCGGAATGGTCGGGTGCGGCAGGATGGCCACGGGCCGACCGGAATCCACGCTCGACCACCCTGCGGGGGTGAGGTTGCTGGTGGGGCCGAGATTCACCCAGACGCCCAGCGGAGCGAAAGCTGCGCCTGGAGCGGCCAAGGCCTTTACGCGATCCCGGGCGGGCAACAGGTGGTTCCAGCGCTGAAGCTGTTCGGCGGCCACCCGATTGCGATGATCCAAAAATTCAGGAGTTTGCTGCCCGAACCAGAAACGGTCGTATTCCCGCCTCAAATCGGCCCGATCGTGTCCACTCAAGGCATGGGGTCCGGTGTACGCAGGCAGGGATTTGCGCCGAAGAACAGGATTCGGAGTGGCCGGCGCAGGAGCCTGGGCTTCCAATCCCAGGGTCAGCCAAGCGGCCAATCCCGTGAACAGGGCGACACGCAAGGGATGCAATCGCGAGTAAAGGGGCAGATTCGCCATAGGAAGCCTCCGCACAATACCTCCAGTGTGGTCCGGTCGCCCCTGGATGGCATGTTAAATTTTGTGAAGACGCGTTACTGGGCCCCTGCCTGCGGAAGGGTTTCCGCCGGGGCCTTGCGAGGCCCGGTCCAAGCGCTTCGATCCTTCAGGGGAGCCAAACCCTGGCCGTGACAGGCTTGGCAGGTGGCCAATCCTGGGTCGTCGGCCTTCCAGAACACAGAAGCCTGGCCGCCGGTTTCGCTGCGCTTGCTTTCCGGCACTCGTCCCCAATCGAGGTAGAACTGCGGCTTTCCCTGTTTCATCTCGAAGGCAAACAAAGGCCCCGCTTCGGGTCCGGGCCGACCCCAGCGATCCTCCTGGCTGCTCATGACCACCCACGCGCCTTCGGGCAAGGCGGCACCCTTCCGGTAGGCCTCCTGGGCCTCGGCACTGATCCATACGCGAATCCAACGGGAGCCGTGCGGCCCGCTGCGAACCGGCTCCCGATGCATGGGTTCCAGGCGCTGGTAATCCAGCAAGCGCAACCGATCCACGCTGGACGGAACAGCCATTGGCGGGACGGGCGCGGTGGGTGCACTGGGCGTGATGGGAACGGAAGCTGGTTTCTTGAGCTTCGCGCCGAAATAGGCCACGTACAGCACAAAAACGGACCAGATGACTCCCAGCACCAATCCCAGAAAGCCGATGTTCTGGTGCTCCTGCCTGCGGCGGAACAGGGAGCGGAGCGTTACCGCACCCAGCAGCAAGCTGGCCGCCCCCAGGCCCTGATGCCAACGGAAGGAAGCTTGACCTGGGCCGCTAACCCAGAATTGATTGGCGCCGAGATGATGCGTCTGCCGCGCCCACAGGAACCCGCTCACCACCGTCAGCAGCGTGAAAAGAAATCCCGCCCATCCCAGGAAGCGACAGGTGACCCACCACGGTCGCATGCCCCGTCCCGACCGTTGGGCCGCCACCAGCGCCCAGGGCAAGAGCAGCGCCACGGCCACAGGTACGTGAACGAAAGTGCGATGGTGTTGGGCGATCCAATCCACCCAGGTCATGTTCAGCAGTCTCCAAAGAAATCTTTGTAGAGTTTGACAGCTTTTCGCCGCAAATGGCTTCCTATGTGGGTTTGAAAGAAGGCGGCTCGTAAATTTTCCAATGAATCACTGATGCGCTCCGTTCGCCTTCTCTCCTTCAGAGGATTTCTGGTCTTTGGAGCACGAAACCCTTCAGCCTTTCGATCCCATGGCATGATCGGATCATGCGAGAAATCCTTTTCCAGCATGTGCAAGACTCCCATCAGCTCCGCCAGGTTTTTTTCGAGGCGGAACTGGATCGCATCGTGGCCCAGGGGCGTGACATGGCGGAGCGGCTGCGGCGAGGCTGCCGCATCCTGGTGTGCGGCAACGGCGGCAGCGCCGCGGACGCCCAGCATTTCGCGGCGGAACTGAGCGGCCGGTACGTCAAGGAGCGTCGCGCCTTGGCGGGCATTGCCCTGACCACGGACACCTCGGCCCTCACCGCCATCGGCAACGACTACGGATTCGACAAGGTCTTCAGCCGCCAGGTGGAAGCGCTGGGCCGTCCCGGCGATCTGCTGGTAGGCATCAGCACCAGCGGCAACAGCCCCAACGTGCTGCTGGCTATCGACGCCGCCAAGAATTTGGGCCTGAAAACCCTGGGACTGCTGGGCCGCGACGGCGGCAAGCTGAAGGCTCTCTGCGACGAGGCCCTGGTGGTGCCGAGCCCCGTCACGGCGCGCATCCAGGAAGTGCACCAGATGATCTACCACTTCTGGTGTGAAGTGATCGATCACGAAATCGACTAGGTGCGACCCGAATTCGTCTCCCTCCTGCCCGAACTCCGGGCCGCCTGCCGCGAGCCCCTGGGCCTCTATCTGCACGTGCCCTTCTGCAAGGACCGCTGCACCTATTGTTCCTTTGCCACCACCCGGGATCTGCATCTCAAGCCCGCGGTGCTGACCCGCTTGCATGAACAGCTTCCAGTCTGGGGCAAAGCCCTGGGGCGACCCTCCGTGGACACGCTCTACCTGGGAGGCGGAACCCCTTCGCTGCTCACGGTGGAAGAGTTGAAGACGCTGCTGCAGGCCGCCCAGGCCGCCTTCGATCTGGCTCCCTTGGAGGAAGCCACCCTGGAGGCCAACCCAGGCACCGTGGATGAAGCCTGGTTCCAAGGGGTGCGAGGCTTGGGCTTCGACCGTTTGAGCCTGGGCATCCAAACCCTCGACGACGCGCTGCTGGCGAAGCTGGGCCGCATCCATGACGGAGCCGAAGGCCTCCGCGCCCTTCGAAGCGCCCGCCGCGCAGGCTTTCAGCGCCTCAGCGCCGATCTGATGGTGGGCATTCCCGGCCAGGATCTGAAGCGGATTCTGGCCGACGCCCGTGCCCTGGTGGAAGCAGGCGCCACCCACCTCTCCATCTACCTGCTGGATCTGGACAAGGCCTGTCCGTTGAAGGCCCAGATCGAGGCGGGCCATCTGAACCTCCCTTCGGACGACGAGGTGGCCGATGCCTTCGAAGCGCTGCAAGCGGAGCTTCCCAGGCTGGGCTTGCAGCCTTATGAAATCAGCAACTACGCCGTGCCCGGCGAAGAATCCCGCCACAACAGTCGCTACTGGGAGCGTCGGCCTTACCTGGGCCTGGGCCCCAGTGCCGCCAGCCATCTGGGCCGCTGGCGCTGGAGCGAAGCCAGCCTGCTGCCCGCGTGGCTCGCTGGCGAAGCGCCGGAGCTGCAATCCCTCAGCCCCGAAGAAGCCTTGGCCGAATGGCCCCTGTTGGGCTTGCGCCGCCATCTGGGTGTGGATTGGGAAGCCCTGCGCCGTCGCGCCCTTGGCGAAAACCTTTTGCCCCTGGTGGAAGGCTGGGAAAAGGCGCTGGCACCCTGCTACCACCACGGTCTGCTGGTGCGCGATGAAAACCAAGTGAGGCTCACGGCCAAGGGCATGCTGCTCAGCAACGAGGTGCTTCAAGTGTTCGTGTAGGCTCAAGGAAGGTGCGCCTTGATAAGATTTCAAGCACCTTCGCAGAGGAATGGTTCCATGGCATTCACGTCTTCGTCCTATCTCGTCATTCTCACGGGCGCGGGCATCAGTGCGGAATCGGGCCTCAGCACCTTTCGCGGCAATGGAGGCCTTTGGGAAGACCGGCGGGTGGAAGAGGTCGCCACGCCA
>JAJTBC010000266.1 GCA_021287085.1 Bacillota bacterium
CGCGCCCCAGATGAGCAGCCTCGAATTCGATTACGCGGGCAACGCCAACGATGTGATCCTGGCGTATCCCCTGACCAAGGACACGGCCCATCCTTTCCCGCCGGAAACCGATGAGGCCCCGGCCCGCGACGACGAAGGCGATAAGAAACCTGAGGCCAAGAAGGGCGACGGACCGAAGCCTTCTGTGCGCATTGATTTCGACGGCTTCGAACAGAGGGCCGTGCGCGTGCCGCTTTCGGCAGACAACTACAACGGATTGGAAGCCATCAAGGGTTCGCTGCTCTACACCAAGGGCAATCCCTGGGTCTATGGCGAAGGCGGCGGACGACGCGGCGGAAACGGGCTGTGGAGCTTCGATCTGAAGAAGCGTCAGGAAACGGAAGTGCTGTCCGAATCCCGGGGCTGGGCCCTCAGCGCCAACGGCCGCAAGATCATGGCCTGGGTGGGGCAAGGCCCCAACGCCTCCTTCCAGGTGCTGGAGCCGAAGAAGGGCGCCGAGCGCAAGACCGTGTCCACCAAGGATCTGGTCATGGATCTGGTGCCTGCCGAGGAGTGGACCGCGGTCTACAACGAGGCCTGGCGGCGCTTCCGGGACTTCTTCTACGTGAAGAACATGCATGGCTACGACTGGAAGGCCCTGCGCGAACAGTACCGCCCGTGGCTCCAGCATGTCACCCACCGTTCGGATCTCACCTACGTCATCACCGAGCTGATCTCCGAACTGAACATCGGCCACACCTATGCCGAAGGCGGCGATCAGTACCTGCCGCCCCGTGCCAAGGTAGGCCTGCCGGGGACCCGCATCGAACTGGACGAAAAGGCCGGTCGCTATCGCATCGCCAAGATCTACCGAGGCCAGAACGAAGAACCCAAGTACCGCAGCCCTCTCACGGAACCGGGCGTGGACGCCCGGGAAGGCGATTACATTCTTGCCATCGACGGGCAGGAGTTGAAGGCTGAAGGCAATCCTTACCAGATGCTGCGCCACAAGACCTTCGCCGTGACCTTCACCCTCAACGACAAACCCGCGCTGGAAGGCGCACGGCAGGTGACCTACCGGCCCATCGACAGTGACGCCCATCTGCGCTACCTGGATTTCGTGCTGCGTTCGAGAGAAACCGTGGAGAAGCTCAGCGGCGGCAAGGTGGGCTACCTGCACGTGCCGGACATGGGTGCGCCGGGCCTGTACGAGTTCATCAAGTGGTTCTATCCCCAGATCCGCAAGGAAGGGCTGCTAGTGGATGTGCGCGCCAACGGCGGCGGCAACATCAGCCAGATGATCCTGGAGCGCCTCGGCAAGACCTTGCTGGGCACGCGCTTCGGCATGAACGGCGATCAGCCTACGACCTATCCCAGCAGCGTGTTCCACGGCCATCTGGCGGCGCTCATCAGCGAAACCAGCGCCAGCGACGGCGACATCTTCCCCTACCACTTCCGTTTTGCGGGCCTTGGCCCCCTCATCGGCAAGCGCACCTGGGGCGGCGTGGTGGGCGGCGGCAACACGCCGCTGTTGGATGGCAGCAGTGTGTTCGTGCCCCGCTCCGGCACCAATTCGCCCACGGGCCAGTGGATCATCGAAGGCGAGGGCGTGAGCCCCGACATCGAGGTGGAGAACGATCCCGCCTCCATGCTTGCGGGCCATGACCGCCAGCTGGAACGCGGCGTGCAAGTGCTGCTCCAGAAGATCGCCGAAAAGCCCATGAAGCTGCCCACCCGACCGGCGGATCCCGTCAAGACTAAGTAACCGTAAGGACGGATTCGATAGCCATTCGTTTCCTTCTCAAGAGAAACGAATGGCTATTGTCCGAAAGACGCTCCCACGGCCAGGGTCGCCGAGGTCACCTGGCGGAAAACATGACCATCGCGGTCCACGAGATCACGGTTGATGCGGTCATGACGAACCTCGGCACGAACAAATGCGGGGCCCATGCGTCGCTCTATGCCCAGGCTCGCGGCCTGGAGGCGAAGGTCTGCGTTCACTCGCATGGCATGACCCGTCGCGATGGCGTTATCCCAGTTAACGCGGAATCCTAGGTCATCGTAGATCTGTTCGAGACGCAGATAGCCGCTGTAGACGGGAGTCACCTGAACCTTAAGCCATGTCCCAAACGCGGTGAGTGTGCCTCGAATGGTGTTTCCGCTGGCGCCCTGCACCCAGGCAGAAGGGAAGGTTTCCCTCAGGAGTTCTCCTTCCCAGGCCAGGGTCCAATGGTCCCAAATCCACTGGCCGCCATGGCTCACACGATCGCGCTTACGGCCTTCGGAGCCCGGAACGGCGGTGGACGAGAAGGCATCCTGTTCTGGTCCGGTGAAGAAGGAGAGGTTGACGAACTTATCCTGGGCGCCTTGGTGGTTGTAGCTGACATTGCCGCCCAAAGTTTTGCCCTGGTTGTTGTCGCCGTTCTTGTCTTCGCCGTTCGTGATCCAAAGATCCGCGCCCCAGCTCGGGTTGAAAG
>JAJTBC010000269.1 GCA_021287085.1 Bacillota bacterium
GAGGATGCGGAGGGAAAATCATCACAAGGCCATAAAGGGGCCTAAAGGACCGTAAAGGCCACCGTCAGTGCATCCTGCCCATCCTGCCATCCTGTTTTCTCTCTTTTCCTGTGCGCTGGCCTGTTCAGATCAGCCGTAGCCACAGGCCTTTGAGATAGAAGCCTTCGGGATGATTGAGGGCGTAAGGATGATCGGCGGGTTGGCCGAGGTGGGCGAGCACCTGGGCCTCGCGCTGGGCTTCGAGGAGCGCGGTCCAGACCGCTTCCTGGAAACGGATGCGGTCCAGATGCTGACTGCAGGAAAAGCAGCCCAACATGCCGCCGGGCGCGGTCGCCAGGGCGCCCAGGCGAAACACGTCCTTGTAGGCCTTGAAGGCGGCATCCACGTCCTTGCGCTGCTTGGCGAAGGCGGGAGGATCCACGATCACTCGATCCCAGGCGCCACGCTCCAAGCTTCGCATCAAGGTGAAGGCATCACCCTGCATCCGCTGATGCCGTGCGGGATCGAGGCCGTTGGCTACCCAATCACGCTCGGCGTGATCCAGGGCCGGACCGGAGATATCAAGAGTCGCCACGTCGCTGGCCCCGCCCAGGCCCGCGTGGATGGAAAAGCCCCCCGTGTAGCCAAACGCGTTGAGCACCCGTTGGCCCTTGGACACCCGTCCCAGGGTCAGGCGATGCTCGCGCTGATCCAGGAAGAAGCCCGTTTTCTGGCCCTTGAGCAGATCCACTGAAAGCCGCGCCGGACCTTCCTGGATGGTCAGAGGACCGCCGAGGCTGCCCTTCAGCAATCGGTTCACGGGGTCCAGGCCCTCTTCCTTGCGCCCGGACTGGCTGCGCTCCACGAACACCGTGCAGCCCTGGGCCTGGGCCAGTTCCAGCAGCACCGGCCACCAGATCTCGCGCAGCGCTTCGAGGCCCGCCGTGCCCACCTGCAGCACCAGCGCCTGGGCATAGCGATCCACCACCAGGCCGGGCAGGAAATCCCCTTCTCCGAACACCCAGCGACACCCCGCCTCAGGGCCATCCAACGCCAGTTCCTGACGCAAGCTCAAGGCGCTCTGGAACCGCGCCCGGAACCAGGCGGCATCCAGAGGCTCGTTCTCAAACCGGAAGATCCGCGCTGCCAGAGGATTCACAGCTGAAGCCGTGCCTACGCCCAGCACGTTGCCCGAGGCATCGGCCAGACGCACCACCGGCCCGGGCACCGCTTCCGCCAAGGCGCCCGAGAACACCCACGGATGATGCCTGGAAAGCATGGCCTCCTTGCCGGGCTTCAAGCGAAGCAACGGATAAGGCCAACGGGGAAGCGACGAATCGGACATGAATCTCACCTTGCGAACGCCTTCCATCCTCTCAGGAAAAGATGAACACGGAGATCAGGGAGGGGAGAAGGAGGACGCGGAGAAAAGAAAACGATGTGAACAGGATGGACAGGATAAACAGGATGAAATGTCCACCATCTTTCCGATACCTTCGCCAGGGTTCAGGTGTGATGGGGCCGCTCCCAGGCTTCCACGTATCCGCTTTGAACGCGGAACAACGGGTGACATTGCGGGCTCGTATTTCGCCACTGCTGCGCCACATTGGGGCTGCGTTGGTCGAGCTTGGTCATCAGATGGCTCCATTCGTAGGCCATCTGGCCCGTGGTCACGGAAATGGGATCGCAGGCTTCCCGGCAATGGATCTTGCCGTCATCGAAGCGATAGCCGCGGGCCTGGGCTTCGCGCCAAACGCCTTCCAGCAGTGCGCCGATGGCGGCCAAGGGTTGCGGGTGCTTCTGGAACCGCGCGAGCTGCGGATGATGGCGATAGACCTTGGTCTGCCCTTCCAGCACGGCCTGGGCCAGCAAGGCTTCCCGCCACAGGGCCGTCAGCCCCTGGCGATCCAGGTAGCGAGGATGCAGGGACCAGAGGCGCATGGAATCACGATGCCAGCACCAGCAACGCCTGGGCCAGCACGATCTTGAGAATGGTGGCGAAGGGATAGACCGTGGCGAATCCGACGTTGGGAAGCTCGTTCTTGGTCTGCTGGCTGGCGTAGCCCAGCACCACGGGCTGCGTGTGGGTGCCCGCCACGATGCCGTACATGAGGTTGAGCGGAATCCTGAAGACCTTATGACCCACCAGGTAGGCCACGGAATCTGCGAACACCGACACGATCAAGGCACTGCCCAAAAAGATCGGCAGCCACGCGAGGTTTTCCGAAAGGATCTTGCGAAAACCTTCGCCCGAAATCACGCCGATGCCCGCCGCGAAAAGCACCAAGCCCAACTGACGCACGGTGTGGTTGGCGCTGTAGGGAATGTTCCAGATGAAGCGGCCCATGCGATGGAACCGCCCCAGGATGAGGCCCACCACCAACGGTCCGCCCGCAAAACCGAGCTTGAAGATGATGCCGTGGCCCAGGGGAATGGGTACCTGACCCAACGCCAAGCCCGCCGCCAGGCCCATGGCGAAGGTGAGGAAGCTGGCCTCGGAAAGTTCGCGGTAGCTGTCGCCGAAGAGTTCCTCCGTGGCAGTGATGTTCTCCTTCAAGGCCGCGACACGCAGCCGATCCCCCAGTTCCAGCATGGTGTCGGCGTTGGGCACGAACCACACATCCCCGCGTCGCAGGCGCGTGATCATGCAGTTGTGCTTCTCCGGCAATTGCAGTTCCCGCAAGGGGCGACCAATGACGCGTTGCTTGCTCACGAAAATGCGGGTGGAGTCGTACACGCTGATGTCATCCTGCAGCGCCACTTCCGATTCGCGGCCCAGGTACTCCGCCAGGCCCTGCACATCCTCCGGGGGTCCCACCGCCACCAGCAGATCGCCTTTCTCGAAGACCAGATCCAGCGGCGAAAGAATGAACTGGCCGTTGCGACGCAGGCGATTGATGACCACTTTGAAGGGCGTTTCCCTGCGGATGTTCACATGGGTCTTGCCTGCGCCCTTTTCGGTGACTTCGACGGTGATGGCCGTGAGCTGGCTGTAACCGGAGGCATAGCTCTTCAGGCCACTGGCTTCTTTCTGCAGATCAATTTTGAAAAGCCGTCGGGTGAAAGGAATGGAGAGCATGGGCACCAGCACACCGATGGGATAGGCGATGGCACTGGCTACCGTCGGCTGGGCGATGACCATGGCATCGTTGGTGGTGCGCTTCACCGCTTCGATCACACCTGCCAGAGCCGGCATGTTCGTGAAGGAGCCCGTCAGAAGGCCCGCCGCGTAGCGGCTGTCGAACTTCATCAGCTTGGCCAACAGCACGATCAGGGCTGTGCTGCTAATCATCACGATGGCCACGGTGAGGTTCTTCTTCAGGCCTTCGCGGGTGAAAGCGGCCCAGAAGCTGTGGGCGATGGAAAGGCCCATGGCGTACACGAAGATGGCCAGGCCCAGTTCGTAGACCAGCTTCATCTCCTTGGAGATGTCGCGCTTGATGACCGGATCGAGATCCGGTGCCACCACCAGCGCACCAAGGGCGATGCCCGCGAAGAGCACGCTGGCGATGCCAAAGGAAGCCCCGGCGATACGGATCTTGCTGATGGGATAGCCGAAGGCCACCACCGCGAACAGCAGCAGAAGTGGATTATGGGCGAAGAACTGGAGGACTCCCCCGAACATTGGATCTCCTGAAACAAACCAGCCACAAGCCCCTTAAAGGGGCACGCGGGCCTCGGATCGGAGCAATGCTCCGTCTTTGGCACTCTGGCCCTAAGCATAGGTCAAAGGGATTGATGCAACGATCACAAAAGATCCCTGCGGAATGTATCGGCCGGGGCGATGGCCAAAATCAAAGGGCGCCGCCCCACCATGCTTCATACACACCATTCCAACCCAACGACCCCCTGAAACCCCACCGGCACCAGTTTTTTATCCTGTCCATCCTGCCATCCTGTTTGTCATCTTTTCGCCACAGCCATCCGCAATCCCCGTTGCCTGCTGGTCTTTGCGCCCTCTCGTTTCCCCTCCGTGCCCGTTTGCTTTTTCCCTTTTGTTTCTCTGTGCCTCTGAGCCTCTGTGGTGACAATGCTTTTCCCCACGGTCTTCCTCGCCTAGCAAGCACCGCGCCGTGAAAAATAGTTCGAGACATTGCCATTGTTCTCACGGTTCGGCTTTTCCTCCTGGACCTTCCGCCCCTGGAATGGAAAGCTGAATCCATGACTGCGCCGCTGCATCCCCAGAACGTCATCGCCCTGGTGTGGGATTTCGACAAGACCCTCATTCCGGGCTACATGCAGGATCCCATTTTCGAGGCCTATCACGTTGATGGATCGACCTTTTGGCGGGAAACCAACGCCCTGCCTGGCTACCTCAGCCGGGAAGGCATCCATGTGCACCCCGACACGTCGTATCTCAATCATCTGCTCACGTACGTGCAGCACGGGCGCATGGCGAACCTCACCAATGCCAAGCTGCGGGAACTGGGTGCGCGCA
>JAJTBC010000283.1 GCA_021287085.1 Bacillota bacterium
ATTTCAAATCCATCAACGATTCTTGGGGCCACGAAGCCGGGGACCGGGTGCTGGTGGAGTTCGCGCAACTGCTCCAGCGCTCGGCACGGAAGACAGACCGACTTTTCCGCTACGGTGGCGAGGAATTCGCAGCCCTGGTGAGCCCCGCCACGGGCGAGAGCTTGGCCCGCCTGGGCGAGCATCTGCGCTCTGAAACAGAACGCACCCTCGCCGTCCAGGATCGCTCCGTCACGATTTCCATCGGCGCTGCGCTGCTCTGCGAGGGAGAATTACCAGAACAGTGGTTCGCCCGCGCCGACCAGGCCCTCTATCGCGCCAAGCACCAGGGCCGCAATCAGGTGGTGCTGGATGCCCGGGAATCGATCACTCGCGTTTGCCCAGCCGTTTCATCAAGGCCGGAAGACGATTCAGGGCAGCCTGGGATTCCATCCATTGCCGGTGAGGCCTGGCGGGAAAGCCAGTGATGAAGCTGCCTTCGGGCACATCCTTGGCCACCACGCTGTTGCCGCCCACCACGCTCCTGGAGCCGATGTGGATATGGCCCACCACGCCCACCTTGCCCGCCAAGGTCACGTAATCGCCCACGCCTGTGGAACCCGAAATGCCCGTCTGGCTCACGATCAAACAGTGGCGACCAATCTGCACGTTGTGGGCGATCTGGCAGAGGTTGTCGATCTTGGTGCCCGCGCCCACGCGGGTAGGCCCTAGCACGCCGCGGTCGATGGTGGTGGCGGCGCCGATTTCCACGTCGTCCTCCACTTCCACCCAGCCCACCTGGGGCACCTTTTCGTGGCGGCCCTTCACCAGCACGTAGCCGTAGCCGTCGCTGCCCAGGACAGCGTTGGCGTGGATGCGCACGCCCTTCCCTAGCCGTGTGCGGCGATACAAGGCGACGCCGCTGAACAGCTCGCAGCCTTCGCCGATTTCGCAGTGTTCGCCGATGGTCACCCCAGGATGCAGCACCGTGCCCTTCCCGATCACCGTGCCGGCGCCGATGCTGACGTTGGGCGCAATGCGGCAACCTTCGCCGATCTGGGCGGAGGGATGGATGAGCGTGTCACTCCACTGGGGCACCGGCTCCGGGTGCAGCCAGCCGATGGCCTGGGCAAAGCCCCAGTAGGGATTCTCCATCACGAGCTGCGGCCGGTCGCCCAGTTCCGCCTTGGCATCGCAGAGGATGAGTCCCGCGCCGCTCTGCAGCGCCTTGTCGTGGTACTTGGCGTTGGCCAGAAAGCTCACCGCGCTCTGGCCTGCTTCGTCCAGCGGCTTCACTTCGACCAACACCCGTTCCGGCGGGCATCCCCGCAGGCTTCCCCCCAAGCGCTCCGCCAACACCCCAGCCGTGAGCATCTGGGCCGTGAGACTGATCTGCGACATGGGGCCTCCTCTCGAAACATCCTGTGGATTCCAGTATTGACCACGGATGGGGAAGATGAAAAACAGGATGGCAGGATGGAAACGCCTCTCGCTGGGCATTTTTTCGAAATACAAACCCTCTTGCTTCGGCTTTTGGGATGAATGTGAAAAGACTCAGCACTCCCATTTTTCATCCTGACCATCCTGCCATCCTGTTTTGATTTTTGCTTTGTACCCATCACACACAGAGTCAGCAAGGACCGGATCGATAGAACGAAAAGGGCTTTGGCACGAGGGCTTTTCTTTCCGCACCTTGATACCCTTCAAGTCTCGGCGTTGATTCTTTCTGGAGCCCCATGCACCCGGTTCTGTTTCGCATTGGTTCATTCGAGGTCGGCACGTACGGCCTGCTCCTGATGCTCGGCTTCTTTGCGGCGCTGTGGCTGGCTCAGCGCCTGGGCCGCAAGGATGGTCTGCCTTCAGAGGCCATTTCCGATCTCAGCATCACGGTGCTCATCGCGGGCGTGGTGGGCTCCAAGCTGCTCATGGTGATCGTGGACCTTTTCCAAGGAGCCAGCTTCAACCAGGTCTTCAGCCTTGCCACGCTACGGGCGGGCGGCGCGGTGCACGGCGGCATCATCCTGGGCACGGCAGCCTTTTTCTGGCGCATGAAGAAATGGAAGCTGTCGCTGCCTCACACCCTGGATGCCCTGGTGCCCGCCGTGGCCCTGGGCGAAGGCATCGGCCGCCTGGGCTGTCTCGCTGCCGGATGCTGCTACGGCAGCGAATGCCATCAGCCCTGGGCCATCATCTTCACCAATCCAGAGGCCCAATTCTTCTCTGGCACGCCCCTGCACATGCCTTTGCATCCTGTGCAGTTCTACACGTTCCTGGTGGAGCTTCTGCTCATGGGCATTCTGTTGATCCTGCATCGCCGCCGTAACTTCCCCGGCCAAGTGGCAGGGGCCTTTTTCATGCTCGAAGGCCTGGGCCGCATGACGCTGGAGTTCTGGCGCGGCGATCTCGACCGCGGCTTCATCCTGGGAATTCCCTGGCTCTCCACCGGTCGGCTCACGGGCCTGCTCTTCATCCTCTTCGGCCTCGGCTTGTGGGTCAGGTTCCGAAGTCGCAAACCTCCCGTCAAAACCGCAGAGGGCCGCCCATGAGGCGCTGGGTATTGGAACACGACGCGCCGCGCCTGGACCGCTTCCTCACCGAAGCCCATCCTGCCCTGCCCCGCTCCCGCTGGGAGAGCTGGATTCGCGAAGGCCAGGTGCGCGTGAACGGCGAGGCCGCCACCAAGCCAGGCACCAAGCTGAAGGCCGGCATGGTGGTGGAAACGGACGTGCCTGAGCTGACGCCTCCGGCCATGCACCTGGAGCCGGAAGCCTTGGATCTGCCCACGCTTTTCGAGGATGCGCGGCTGTGGATTCTCGACAAGCCTTCCGGCGTGGTGGTGCATCCAGGCCCCGGCCATCCCAACGGCACGGTGCTGAATGCGCTGCTTGCGCGGATGCACAGCACCGCCAAGGAGGTGGAAGACGAGCTCGAGAAGGGTGACGACGAAGGCGACGAGGAGTTGCCCGCGCCGCGATGGCCGGGCCTCGTGCATCGCCTGGATCGCTACACCACGGGCTGCCTGCTCACCGCCAAGGATGCGGAGGCCCAGGCCCATCTCCAGGGGCAGTTCAAAGCCCGCACCGTGGAGAAGCGGTACCTGGCCCTGTGCCGCATGAGTCGCAAGCTGCCGGAGCTGGGATCGCTGCTGGTGGATCAGCCTCTGGCGCGCCATCGCGTGGACCGCACGCGCATGACCATCGCCGCCGCCGGTCGCCCTTCCCAAACCCGCGTGCGCGTGCTGGCCAAGGCGGCCGGACTGGCCCTGGTGGAATGCGAACTGCTCACGGGCCGCACCCATCAGATCCGTGTGCATCTTTCGCATCTGGGCGCGCCCATTCTCGGCGATGCCCTCTACGGCGGCATGACCCGCTGGCAGGATGAAGCCAAGCAACCGATCCTGCGGGATCGCCCGACCCTGCATGCCTGGAAGCTGGCGGTGGATCACCCGGGCACCCGTCAGCGCATCGCCGTCACGGCGCCGCTGCCGCAGGATTTCCGTGAGCTGCTGGAACGCTTGAGCATGGAGGTGCCTTCATGAAACGCGTCGTAGGAATCGGCGGCATCTTCTTCAAAGCCCGCGACCCTGAAAAACTCCGAGCCTGGTATCAAACGCATCTGGGCATCGAGGTGCAGGCCTGGGGCGGCACGGTGTTTCCGTGGTGCAATCCCGAGGGAATGACGGTGTGGAGCATCTCTCCGCAGTCAGCGGAATCCTTCGAGCCCAGCCAAGCACCCTTCATGATCAATTACGTGGTGGAGAACCTTCATGACGTGCTGGCAGCCCTTCGCGCGGAAGGCTGCGACGTGGATGCCCGTGTGGATGAATCCGAGTTCGGCGCCTTCGGCTGGGTGATGGATCCCGAAGGCAACCGTATCGAACTCTGGCAGCCGCCGAAAGCTAACTGAAGTTTTCCGTGTAGGGAACGCCGTGGATCAGCGCCAGGATCTCGCCTAGCTGCGTCTGATCGGTTTCGTCGAAAGTCCCAAGCACATCGCTATCGATATCCAGCACCGCCGTGATCTCTCCGGCGGCATTGCGGTAGGGAATGCAGATTTCGGATTGGCTGCGGCTATCGCAGACGATGTGCCCCGGAAAATCGTGGACGTTCGGAACCACCACGGGCTGGCCGGTGTTGATGGCCGCCCAGCACACGCCCATGTCCTTCTTCAGCTCCATGCAAGCCACAGGCCCCTGGTAGAGCTTCACCACGAGCTTTCCCTGCTTCAGTTCGTAGAATCCTGTCCAGAAGAAGCGGGGCATCTTGTGATGGAGCAGGGCGACCACCGTGGCCATGCGCGCCTGCTCATCGGGGGACTTGGCCAAAAGGCCCGTCAACTGCTGCTTGAGGCGCTCGTAGCGGTCCCCTTTGATCGAACGGCTCACAGGTTCATCCTTGGGCTTTCAGGCTTTCGATGCGCTGACATTGAACACTCGACACAGGCACCCCTTCGAAGCGCTGCAGGCTGCGATGAGCGCGCCAGGCCTTTTGCACGATCCAAGAACCGTCGTCGTTCTTTCGCACGAGGCACACAATCTCGGGATCGGCATAGCCTTCGAAAAGGGCGGTGCCATCGCCGAACGTCAGGAATTCGTTGGGCTCCAACGAAATTTCCAAACCATCCACCGTTCGCCAGCCGCGCGTGTTGCCCAGGCCTTTGCCCCCTTCGGCGCGGAAGAACACGCGAACCGCACCTCGCTTGGCGTAGGACTTGAGCATGAAGCTGGGCTTGGAGGGAAACTCGATGAGGCTGGCCGCCTGGGGCTTGAAGCCCTCCTGCTCCAGCCGCGCCACATCTTCCACCACTACGGCCTTGGTGCCGCAGGCCAACAGAAGAGAAAGGCCGACGGCCAATCGGGCGTGCATGGAACGCTCAAACCTTATCCAACGCCTGCTTCAGATCCTCGATGAGATCGTCGGGGTCCTCGAGGCCCACGGAAATGCGGATCATGTTCTCGGTGATGCCCGCGTGGTGCTTCTCTTCGAGGGTCATGTCCGAATGGGTCATGGTGTAGGGATGCTCGATCAGAGTCTCGATGCCGCCCAGGCTCACGGCCAGTTTCGGGTGCTGCACCGCGTCCAGCAGGCGGAAGGCCTCCGCCTCCTTGCCATCCTTCAGGAAGAAGCTGATGAGGCTGCCCGTGCCGGTGCACTGCTGCTTCCACAGCGCCACCTGCCGCTCGCCCATTTCCGGAAGGCCCGGATAGGCCACCTTGGACACCTTGGGATGCGCGCGAAGGAAATCCACCAGCTTGAGGGCGTTCTCCTGCTGCTTCTCCATGCGGATCTGCAGGGTGCCCAACGAACGATGGATGAGCCAGGCGGTGTCGGGATCGCTGTTGGAACCCAGAATGGTGCGCATCACCTTCACCTGCCCGATGAGTTCCTTGGAACCCATGGTGATGCCCGCCACCAGGTCGGAGTGGCCGCCGAAGAACTTGGTGGCGCTGTAGAGGATCAGGTCCGCGCCCTGCTTCAGCGGCTGCTGGAAGATGGGGCCCATGAAGGTGTTGTCCACCATCACCAGGATGCGGCGCTTGTCGTTGGAATAGGTGTCGGCGATTTCGCGGGCGGAAGCCACGTCGCTGAGCAGGATCGTCGGATTGGCGGGGCTTTCCAGGTAGATGACCTTCACCGTGGGATCGTTCTTCACCAGCCGTTCCATGTCCTCCTTGGTGGCTCCCGCGGGGAACGGAATGGTGCGGATCTGGAACTGGGGCAACATGTGGCGGAAGAAATACTCGGTGCCGCCATACACAGGGTCGCTGAACACCAGCGTGTCGCCGGGCTTCAGGAAGGCCAGGCAGGTGCTGCTGATGGCCCCCATGCCCGAACTGAAGAGCGCCGCGGCCTCCGCGCCATCCCAGGCGGTCACCTTGTCTTCGAGGATCTCGCTGTTGGGGTTGTTGACGCGGGTGTAGATGAGGGCCGGGCTTTCGCCCTGCTTCATGGCGTCGAGACCATAGGCGATCTCGAAGGCCCGCTTGCCTTCGCTGGCTTTGCGGAACACGAAGGTGGAGGTGCGGAACACCGGCGGAATGGCAGCGCCTTCCGAGCGCTGAGGGTCGTATCCCTTCGAGAAAATCTCGGTCTGAGGCTTGACGGAATGATGGGACATGAAGCATCTCCTGAAGGCTGAGGCCAGAAGGACATTATGGGGTCGTCGAGAAAAAGATGAAGAACAGGATGGACAGGATCTTCAGGATGGAAAAGAGAAAACGGGCAAAGTGGTAAATGAATCCATGCTTTTTTCCGCGCCTCCACGGCCATTTTCTCACTCTGTCGGCACCGCCTTTAACGCCCGGAAAAGGGTAAAGACCCGCACTTCCTTGGCGCCGCCCGATTCCAGGGCCTGGGCACAGCGGAGGAGCGTGGTGCCGGTGGTCCACACATCGTCCACCAGCAGGACGATGCGACCTTCGACGGACGCAGAAGCTCGCAGACGCAAGGCTTTTCGGGGCAATCGACGCCGCTGGGTTTCGGTGCGGCCCGATTGGCGCTTGGCCCATAAAGGCTTCTCCAGGGTGAGCACGAAGGGCCGCTGGAGCCGCTGCGCGAAACTCCGAGCCACCTCTTCGGCCAGATCGAAGCCCCGCCAGAAACGGCGCCACGGGCCCGTGGGAGCGCAGGTGACCAAGTCCACGTCTGCCGTCCAAGGTGGCAATGGCTCCCGCTCCACGCAGCCCAGCAGGGCCCGTTTCCAGCCTTGTTCCCCTTCCTTGATGCCCGGCACCAGGAGGGCGCCGAAGGGCGGCCTGCCCCCGTGGTAGTCCCAGCAGGCATCGCCGTACCCCCAGGCCACGGGCTCCGGGCACGGTTGTTCCGGTTCGTGGGACAAGGCACAACGGGGACAGCGGAATTCGGGCAAAGGCAGCAGCCCCTCCCAGCAGCGGGCGCAAAGGCCCGCTTCGGCAGCCGCGCCGACGGGCCCCAGGCAGCCTCGGCAAAGGGTGAGCGAGGCCGCTGGGCGAAGGAAGGTCGGGAGGCGCACTTGCATCCGGGAATCCTGAAACGCACAATGGTGCCACGTTTCGGCCTCATGTTCTGCGCTTTGGGAGATGCCCATGTCCCGCCTCACGAATCAGCTTTTTGCGCGCAAGCCGCTGGAGTTGCTGTTGGAAGAAGCCCGAGGCGAGAATCGCCTGCGGCGCATCCTGGGCCCGGTGCAGCTCACGGCCCTGGGTGTGGGCGCGGTCATCGGCGCAGGCATCTTCGTGGCCACGGGGTCCGCGGCGCACAACGTGGCGGGGCCTTCACTGATGCTGTCGTATGTGACGGCGGGCATCACCTGCATCTTTGCGGCGCTGTGCTACGCGGAATTCGCCGCCATGGTGCCCGTGGCCGGTTCGGCCTACACCTACGCCTACGCCACCCTGGGCGAGCTTTTCGCCTGGATCATCGGCTGGGATCTGGTGCTGGAATATGGCGTGGCCAGCGCGGCGGTGGGCACGGGCTGGTCCGGCTACTTCCAGAGCGTGCTGCACAAACTGGGCATCCACGTTCCCAAGCTGCTGGCCGAATCGCCCTGGCGCTACGACGCGGTCACCGGCCATTTCGTGAGCACGGGTTCCATGATGAACCTGCCCGCCATTCTCATCGTGGCGCTGGTCACGGCGGTGCTGGTGAAGGGCATCGCGGAAAGCGCCAGCTTCAACGCCGCCATGGTGGGCATCAAGCTGGCGGCCGTGCTCTTCGTCATCGGCGTGGGAGCGTTCCTGGTGAATCCCGCCAACTGGAAGCCCTTCGCGCCCTATGGCTGGACGGGCATCAGCTTCTTCGGCCATCACGTCTCGGGTCAAGTGGATCCCAGCGGCACCCCCGTGGGCATGCTGGCGGGAGCAGCCATCATCTTCTTCGCCTACATCGGCTTCGATTCCGTTTCCACCCACACGGAAGAGGCCAAGAATCCGCAGCGGGACGTGCCCATCGGGATCATCGTGTCCCTGGTGCTTTGCACCATCCTCTACATCGGTGTCGTGGCCGTGCTCACGGGCATGGTGAAGTACGACCAACTCGACGTGAATGCGCCCGTTTCCATCGCCTTCCGCCAGAAGGGCCTGGGCTGGGCCGAAGGGCTCATCGCCGCCGCCGGCGTGGCGGGCATCACCTCCGTGCTGTTGGTGATGATGCTCAGCGGCCCCCGCGTGTTCCTCGCCATGGCGCGGGATGGCCTGGTGCCCAAATCCACCTTCGGGGACGTGCATCCGAAATTCCGCACGCCGTGGAAATCCACCATCCTCATCGGCGTGGGCATCATGGCCCTCGCCGGGCTGGCGCCCATCGATTTCCTGCTGCACCTCACCAACATCGGCACCCTGCTGGCCTTCGTCATCGTCTGCACGGCGGTGCTGGTGATGCGGCGCAAGTATCCCGATGCCGAACGGCCCTTCCGCTGCCCCTGGGTGCCGGTGGTGCCCATCCTCGGCATCCTCACCTGCCTGCTGCTCATGTTCTCCTTGCCCACGGGCAACTGGTGGCGGCTGGGCATCTGGCTGGCCCTGGGCTTCGTCATCTACTTCCTCTACGGGCGCAAGCACAGCGTCATGCGTCAACAAACGGAAACGCACTGAAGCCCGGATACGCCATCGCTCCGCGCATCCCATTCGGGGTGCCCGTGGCCCCGTCTTTCTCCCGTCCCCTTTATGGTTGCGGTCTTTGCGCGGACCACGTTCAAATCATGTTTTACGAGGCCAAGCATGTTCAAAGAGCGATGGAATGATTTAACGCCTTCGCGGCGCTGCGATTGGATCGACCAGTTGCGAGGCTGGGCCGTGATCGTGATGATCGAAGTGCATGTGGTGAACGTGTGGCTGCACCAAGGGCTGGCGCCGGGTTGGCTCAACTATCTGAACGGACTTGTCGCGCCCAGCTTCACCATGGCGGCGGGATTCAGTTTGGCCATCTCCACCTTCAAGTTCGACGGTACCTTGCGGCCCTTCTGGCCCGACACCGTGCGGCGACTGGGTTTCATCCTGCTCTGCGCCTACGCGCTGCATGCGCCGGGCATTACGCTGGCGGATTGGACGGTGCTGGGCACGGCGCAGAAATTCCGCGAACTGTTCAAGATCGACGTGCTGCAGTGCATCGTGTTCTCGCTGCTGCTGCTGCAAGGTTTGGCGCGGCTGGTGCGCAATCCCAAGGTCTTCACGGCCCTGGCTCTGTTCATCGCCATCGGCGTGCCGCTGGTGTCGCCTTCGATGTGGGCCACAGGGGTGGCGGATGGGCTGTGGCTGCCCATTCGCGGCCTCTTCAACGGCAATCCTGATCGCGGCGTGCAGGCGCTTTTCCCGCTCTTCCCCTGGGTGGCCTTCCCTGCCTTCGGAGCCTTCCTGGGCGGCCTCTACCGCCACTTCCGCGTGGAGCCCATCCACGGCCAAGCGCGCTGGAGCGAAGCCCGCTACCTGGTCGCGTTGGCGCTGCTGGGCGCGGCGCTGCTGGCCTGGGGGCAGCCCATGCAGCAGAGTTGGCTGTGGAAAGGCACCTGGTTCCAGCAGCACGGCGTCTGGATGCTGCAGAGCAAGTCGGGAGCCTTCACCTACGCCGAACTTTCCTCCATCGGCAACACCACGCTGCCCAGCGTAGCGGCACGGCTGGGCTGGATCCTCATGGGCGGCGCGGTCATGGGCCTGGTGGAACTGCTGCGCCGGGCCTGGCCCGGCCCCAATCCCATCAAGGCCGCCAGCAACGAATCGCTGCTGCTCTACATGCTGCACCTCAACATGCTCTTCAGCGTACTGCTCGCCCCCGTGGTGGTGGGCCTCACCGGCTGGGGCTGGTACAGCCTGGGTTGGGTGGGCACCCTGACCATGACGGCCGTCGTCATCGCCCTGAACCTGTGGGCAGGTGTAGTGTGGCAAAACATCCGCAAGACCCCTGACTTCATGCGCCGTCTTCAACGTTTGGCCGTGGCGGTCCTGGGCGTGTGGTTCGTGGTTGGCGGTTGGTGGACTGTGCGCCATTACGTGACGAGCCCCGAATTGGCGAAAGAACCCTACCTTTTCCTCAACGCCGCGCGGGTTCGCAAAGGCTTGCCACCCACCACGGATGGCCTCAGCCATGACCCGAAAGAAGCCGCTCAGGAAAAGGCGCGGCGCGGCCTTCGCCTCAATGACGAGGAGCGACGACTGCTAGAATCAACGCTGTGAGCGATCCTCTCTCCAGTCCCTTGGTACCCGCTTGGCAGATCATCCTGGCGGTGCTGTTGGTGATCTACCGCGGCCTCATGGCCTGCTTGCTGGAAGCCTTCCACGCCCTGCCTTCCCTCCAGCGGCGGCGGCTGCTGGAAGAAGAATCCATCCCTCACCCGGTGCTGGCGCGCCTGTTGGAGCAGCCCTACGCCATGGGCCTGGGCCTGGCTTTCTGGAATCTCATCCTGCTGGTGCTCCTCATCGCGCTGCTCTGGTCACTGCACGTCCATATCTCTGGCGGGCTTTGGGTGATGGGCCTGCTTTTCGTGATCTACCTCTGGATCATGGATCTCGCCCTGCCCACGCTGCTCACGGGCTCGGCGCCCGCGGCGTGGATGATCCGACTTTTCCCGCTCTACGCCCCTGCCCACGTGTTGTTGGCGCCGCTGGTGGCGCCCCTGGGGCGACTGGTGCGGCGGCAGCAGGAAGCTTTGGAACGGGCGCGGGAAGCAGAGGACGAAGACCCCAGCGATGACGCGGTGACGGCACTGCTGGAGGAAGGGGAAGCCGAAGGCATTCTCGAAGAAGAAGACCGGGAGCTGATCCGCAACGTGGTGAGCTTTGGCGACACGGTGGTGCGCGAAGTGATGACACCCCGCATCTCCATTCAATCCGTGGATGTGAAAGCCTCGGCCGATGCGGTGTGGTCGGCCTTCCGCACCTCGCGTCATTCCCGTATGCCACTGGTGGACGGCGGTCCCGATCAGGTGTTGGGCATCCTCCTGCTCAAGGATCTGGTGCAGATCCCTTCCCACGAGCCCCTGGATCTGCGGGCCTTGGCGCGGCCTGCGCTCTTCGTGCCCGAAAGCAAATCCACCCTTGAACTGATGCGGGAATTCCAGGTGAGCCGCAACCAGATCGCCATCGTGGTGGATGAATTCGGCAGCGTATCCGGCCTCGCCACGCTGGAGGATCTGCTGGAAGAAGTGTTCGGCGAGATCCGCGAAGAGCACGAATCCACGCCCGATATCGAAGCCTCCGGTGAGGGTTGCTGGAACGTGCCCGGCCAGACCCATATCGAGGATCTGGCCCACAGCCTCGATGTGGAATGGGAGCGCGAAGGCTACGACACCGTGGCAGGCCTAGTCATGGCCCGCCTGGGCCATGTGCCCGTGCCCGGCGAAGAAGTGGAGGACCAGGGCCTGCGCTTCACCGTCATGCGCATGGAAGGGCTGAGGGTCGTGGACGTGAAGGTGGAAAGGCTGCAGGGAGAACACGAATAAAGCAGGCTTTTCAACCCGTCACCTGGTTTTCCCTTCCCCCTGTTACGCCTTAACCCGCGCATCCTGCGGCAATTCCACATGGAACGTGGCACCATGTCCGGCTTCGCTTTCCACCCAAACGCGACCGCCGTGAAGCTCTACGCGTTGTTTGACGATGGAGAGGCCGAGGCCCGTGGAAAGCTCGCTGCCCGTGGGCGTGGCGCTGAGGCGCTGGTACAGGCCGAACACCAGTTTCTTGTCTTCGTCCGTGAGGCCCGGCCCCTGGTCATGGACGCTGAAATGCACCAAACGGTCGACCCGCTCCACTTCCAGCCGAATGGTACGGGCCGGAGGCGAAAACTTGATGGCGTTGTTCACCAGATTGTCCATGACATCGCGGATGCGAGTGTCGTCGAGATAGGCAGTGATGGGGCTTTCCGGCGCCACGCAATGCAACACGATCTGCTTGGAAGCGGCATAGAGGTGGTTGTCCTCGATCACTTCCTTGGCCATCTGAGCCAGATCCGTGGGCGCGAGGCACAGATCCACTTGGCCCGATTCGCTGGCGGCGGAATCCAGCTGGGCCTGGATGATGGAGAGCATCTTCTTCACCGCCTCCTGGATGCGATTCAGCTGCTTCCGCCGGGTTTCGATGGGGGCCGGCTGATCCAGGGATTCTTCCAGCTGCTGCGCCAGCACCAGGATGGTGGTCATGGGGTTCTTGAGATCGTGGGCGGCGATGCCCAGAAATCGACTCTTGAGGAGATTCAGTCGCCGCAGCTCATCGTTGGTGGATTCGAGGCGGGCCAAGTAATTGCGTTCGCTATCCAGGGTCTTCTTGCGGTGCAGGCAGGCGGAGAGCCGCGCTTTGAGCAGCGAACGGTCGATGGGCTTGGGCAGGTAATCGTCGGCCCCCATTTCGATGCATTCACGGATGGTCTTCGATTCGTTGAGGGCGGAAAGCATGATGACGGGAATGTCCCGCAGCCGGAACTCCTTCTTGAGGATGGCCAGGGTCTGAAGGCCGTCGAGGCGCGGCATCATCACGTCGAGCAGGATGGCGTCGAAAGGACGAACGCGCACTTTTTCAAGGGCCTCGATGCCATCCTGGGCCCCTTCCGTACTCAGGCCTTCGCGCTCCAGCATCCGCATGAGGGCTTCCCGGTTGGTTTCCAGGTCGTCCACCACCAGGACATTTCCCGCCAGCCTGCTCATGAAGGTGCCCCTCCGAGGTGCAAGTATCTTTCGATCTTGCCCAGAAGCCGAGTCAAATCAACAGGCTTGGTTTCAAAATCCTCGCATCCCGCCGCCAAGGCCCGGTCCCGATCCACTGTGGTGGCGTTGGCCGTGAGGGCAATGACGGGAACTCCTGCGGTGGAGGGCTGCCGCTTGAGGTGTCGCGTGACCTCCAGGCCATCGATCTCCGGCAGGCTCAGGCCCAGGAGGATGAGATCGGGCACCCGTTCCAGGGCCATGTCCAGTGCCTCCCGACCATCCTTGGCCGTGCGGAGTTCGTATCCGCGCCGACCGAGCAGGCGTGCAAGCACATCCCGCCCAAGGTCGTGGTGATCCACCAGAAGCAGCTCTCTCACGGAGCGGTCCTCCTGTTCAAAGCCCGCCTGGCCAAGGCACCCAGCGAACGGAGGAAATCTTCAGTGGTCCCATCGGGAGGTTCCGCGGACGGGCTGCGGAACCGTGCGAATTCCTCCTCCGACAGATCGGAAGGCGCCAGGGCGAGAAGCTGAAGATCCTGAAGGCCAGGGCTGCGGTGCAGGTAGGAGGCGAACTGGAAGGATTCCAGCCCCGGCAGCATGAGATTCATGATCACCAGGCCTGGCAGTTCCAGTTGCAGATGCTCCATGGCTTGGGCGCTGTTGAGAGCCGTGCGCACTTCCCAGCCCTCGTTTTCCAGCAGGCTCCGCATGGCTTCGAGCCTCAGGGGATCGCTTTCCAGCACGAGCACGGGCTTATCAGGGATCGGATCGCCGAACCGATGAAGGGCCTTCATCAGGCAATCCCCTTCCATGGGCTTGTAGAGGTAATCGGCGGCGAACACGGCACTGCCCCCACTGAGGCTCTCGTCCGCAGCCACCAGGATCATGGAGGTTCCATTCAGGGAACTGCATTCATCCCGGCAAAGGGTCAGGGCCTTCCAGCTATCGAGGTCGTCCAAACGGAAAACGATGAGATCCGGACGGACCTTCTGGAGGCTTTCCCGCGCTTCCACGATGCTGTCCATCTGGGATGTCCAGCATCCTTCTTCCATGAAAGCCTTGGCGAGCACGTCCCGGCTCGCAGGATTCCGATCCACGAGAGCGACCTTGATGAG
>JAJTBC010000289.1 GCA_021287085.1 Bacillota bacterium
TGATTTTTTTAATCGATTCCTCCGTACCCCGTGGTGATTTTTCCGCTTTGGAGCCATCCATGAACCTCCTCGCGCAGATCCGTCAAACCTTCCGCAGCCTCTTCCGCAGCCCAGGGTTCACGCTGCCCATCGTGGTGGTGCTGGGCCTGGGGCTGGGCGTGAACGTGGCGCTCCATGCGATTCTGCAAACGGTGCTGCTGCGCCCGCTGCCCGTGCAAAAGCCTCGCGAATTGGCCTTCGTCAAACTGGCCAGCAAAGGTGAGCCAGACCTCAGCGCCCTTTCCTATCCGCAGATCCAGTTCCTTCAGGAGCGACCCGGCCCCATCGCTGCCCTCTCGCCAATGGTGAAGGATTCGGATACCACGCTGAACGTGCAAGGACGCAAGCTGGAGGTAAACGCACCCATGGTGGGTGAAAGCTGGTTCGCGCTGTTGGGCCTGAAGCCAAGCCTGGGGCGCTTCTTCACAGAAGAGGAAGAACGCAGCGGCACGCCGGTGGCGGTGTTGAGCCATCACCTCTGGAAGACCGCCTTCCAGAGTGATCCCACCATCCTCGGCCGCACCGTGACCACGGCGGACAAGAAGCCCAGCACCTTCACGGTGGTGGGCGTGGGGCCGGAAGGCTTCGAGGGATTGGAAGCGGGAAGGCGCGAAGGGCTGTGGCTGCCGCTGAAAGCGCTGCTGACCTTGGCGGGAGATCGCTTGCCCAAGGATCTCTTCACGCAACAGCAGTTCACCATGTTTGGGCTTGTGGCCCGCCTGAAGCCGGGCGCCACGCGTCAAGAGGCCCAAGCGGCTCTGGATGCGGCCAGCCAAGTGCTGAGCGCCGACAAGACTGTTTCCTTTTCCGGCAAGCGATTCGCGCTGGAAGGCCTGGAGGCCAGCGAACAGAAAGTGATGGCGCGGGTGCTGCCCCAGCAAACGCTGCTGCTTGTTGCGTCGAGCTTGGCGCTGCTGTTGGCGGTGGTGAGCGCCTCGGGCCTCTTTGCTGCACGTGCAGCCCAACGCGAAAAGGAACTGGCCACCCGCGCCGCCCTGGGCGCCAGTGGAAAAGAGCTGGCGCTCCCGCTGCTGCGGGAAGCCCTGGCCCTGGCGGTGCTGGCGGCGCCCGTGGCTCTGAGCGTGGGCCTCGCCTTGGCGCGGCGCTTCATGCTGCGGCCCAGCGAAGCGGCATCCACCGCGAACCTGCTTCCGCAGATCAATGGTCCAATTCTGTTCTGGGGCCTGGGCCTCAGCGTCATGGCGCTGTTGCTGGCGGCGCTGCTGCCGCTGCTCAAGGCCCGACGCACCGATCCGCTAAGGGCCCTCAACGCGCAGGGCCGCGGCGTGAGCCGCACCGGCGGCGGGCAAATTTTCGTGGTGGCTCAGGTGGCGCTATCTCTGGCGCTGTTGGCCGCTTCCAGCGTGGCCCTCAAAGCCTTCAGGGGCGCGGCCCGCATGGGTTATCCCACCAATCATCGGGCGCTGCTGGTGGTGGATACCGAAACCGATCCCAACCTTCCTAAGCGGCTAGTGACGCGGCTTCGGGAGATGCCCGAAATCCGCTCCGTGGCCCGCAGCGCCGCCGCGCCCCTGGGTGGCGTACGCATCACTGTGGGGCTGACCGCGGGCGAGCAAACGGAGATGCAGCATTACCCCGCCGCCATGGTGGGCGCCGATTGGTTCAAGACCCTGGGCGTGCCTTTACTGGAAGGCCGCGAATTTACGGATCAGGATGGCCAGGACAAAGCCATCCTCAACGAAACCCTGGCCCGCAAGCTCTTTCCCGAGGGCCGCGCCGTGGGCCGCAAATTGAGCCTGGGCGACGGCACCGAAGTGATCGGCGTGGTGGCGGATCATCGCATGCGGGCCACGCCGGAATACCACCTGCCCATGATGTGGCTCACGCCCGAATGGGTCACCATCAACCGTTACGCCGTGGTGGCCGATGGCAAGGGCAGCAGCCGCAGCCTAGTGGCGGCGCTGAAATCAGCCCTGGTCCAGGAAGCCCCTAGGGCCGAGCCGCTGCAACTGCTCACCCTCGACGACTACATCGCCGACAATCTGCGTCAGGAGCACCAGAACCTGCGCCTGCTGGGACTCTTGGGCCTGGGCTCCCTGCTGCTGGCCTGCTTCGGCCTCTGGGCTGCGCTGAACCTGCACGTGGCCCTGCGCCATCACGAACTGGGCATCCGCGCCGCCCTGGGCGCCACGGCTCGCCATCTCTTCGCCCGCGTCATGTCGTTGGGTTTCCGCATGCTGGGCTTGGGGTTGCTCCTGGGCGGCCTGCTGGTGTGGCTTCTGGCCCGCTTCGCCTCCGCCCACTGGACCGCCCTGCCCGCCCTCGCGCCCCTGGATATCGCCTTCGCCCTGGGCGCCCTGGTGGCCGCGGGCCTGCTCGCCTGCCTCCTCCCCGCCCTCCGCGCTGCCCGCGTGCAGCCCGCAGAGGCGCTTCGTTCGGAGTGAACCATGTCTGATTTCAAGGCGATGCTGCGCAGCTTGTCCCGCTCCCCCTTCTATGTGCTTGGGGTGACACTCTTTCTGGCGCTGGGGCTCGGTGTAAACCTTGCGCTGGGCACACTGGTACAACGACAGATTCTGAGACCTCACGATGCCCCTGAGCCGCAGCGCATGGTCACCATCACGGTGCGTCGGGGCATGACGGGGGATGGGGGATCCCTTTCCGCCGAGAATGTGCTTGCGCTGAAGCGCCAAGCCACGACCGTCACCCAGATCGCCGCCCTAGCCTACCGCAACGTTGTGTTGGACAAGGGCGAACAGGTGAGTCGTGTCGGAGTTTCCCGCGTGA
>JAJTBC010000006.1 GCA_021287085.1 Bacillota bacterium
CAAGGACCAGGACACGGCCGTGGTGTTGGCGGCCATCCAGGCCCGCTATCCCAAGGTCGAGGACTTCGAACGCGACTTCCCGTCCCTGTGCTTCGCCCTGGCCACGGGCGTGGGCAAGACCCGGCTCATGGGCGCCTTCATCGCCTACCTGCACCAGGCCAAGGGCGTGCGCCACTTCTTCGTGCTGGCGCCGAACCTGACCATCTACAACAAGCTGATCGCCGACTTCACGCCCAACACGCCGAAGTATGTCTTCCAGGGCATCACGGAATTCGCCCTGAACCCGCCGGAGATCATCACCGGCGACAACTACGAAGGCGGCCGCGGCGTGCGCGCCGAGGATCGGGCGGAAGGTCTAAGACAGCAGGCCCTCCCGGGGCTCGACACGATCCACATCAACATCTTCAACATCTCGAAGATCAACAGCGAAGTCCGAGGGGGGGCGGCCCCGCGCATCAAGCGGCTGGCGGAGTACATCGGCCAGAGCTACTTCGACTACCTATCTGAACTGCCAGACCTCGTCCTGATCATGGACGAAGCCCACCGCTACCGCGCGGCCGCTGGCATGAAGGCCATCAACGAGCTGAAGCCCATCCTGGGCCTGGAGCTCACGGCCACCCCCTTCGTGGAAGGGACGGGCAGCAACCGCACGGCATTCAAGAACGTCATCTACGACTACGCGCTTTCCAACGCCATGCGGGATGGTTTCGTGAAAGAACCTGCCGTTGCCACCCGCGAGAACTTCCGCGCTTCGGACTACAGCGATGCTGCACTCGAACGATTGAAGCTGGAAGACGGGGTGCGCGTTCACGAGAACACCAAGGTGGAACTGGCCACCTACGCCAAGCAGCACGGCGTGCGCCAGGTGAAGCCCTTCATGCTGGTGGTGGCCCAGGACACGAACCACGCCGAGGAACTGATGGTCGCCATCAAGAGCGACGAGTTCTTCGAGGGGTACTACAAGGACCGTGTCATCACGGTTCACAGCAATCAGCGCGGCGAGGAATCGGAAGCCACGGTGGCCCGCCTTCTGGCCGTGGAGGATTCCGAGGAGCCCAC
This sequence comes from Bacillota bacterium, assembly GCA_021287085.1. GTDB lineage: Bacteria > Acidobacteriota > Holophagae > Holophagales > Holophagaceae > JAYREN01. The sequence continues at coordinate 1,060 of JAJTBC010000006.1, forward strand.
CGAGATCGTGATCCACGTGAACATGCTCAAGGAAGGCTGGGACGTCACCAACCTCTACACCATCGTTCCCCTGCGCACGGCCAATTCCCGCACCCTGGTGGAACAGTCCATCGGACGCGGCCTACGCCTGCCCTATGGCAAGCGCACGGGCAATGCGGCGGTGGACACCCTGACCATCGTGGCCCACGACCGCTTCAACGAGATCATCGCCGACGCTAAGAACCCCGAATCCGTCATCCGCAAGGGCTTGATCATTGGCAAGGACATTCCCCTGACCCCGCAGAAGGTCATGGTGGTGCCCAGCCGCATGGAATCCCGGCTGATCGGAACCCCGGTCCAAAGCCAGGACGGCGGCAGCCATGTGGAGTTGCTTCCCACCGAGCCGGAACCGCTCTTCAAGACCGAGGCGGAACAATCCGTGGTGAAGGCCGCCCTGGATATCCTCCCGAGCTACGAACGCCTGCAGGGCACGGCGGATCTGAAGAAGCCCGAAGTGCTGGCCCAACTCGTCAAGGATGTGGAAGCGAAGTACACCGCCGCGCCCCAGGTGGAAGGCGAAGCCGCACCGGATGTGGACGCCATCGTCCAGAAGGTGACCGAAGTCGTGGTTCAGGACAGCATCGACATCCCCCGGGTGAGCTGGGTACCCACGGGCGAAGTGTCTTCGGGGTTCGAGGACTTCGATCTGGACGCCAGCAGTGTGCGCTACCAGCCGGTCGATCAGCCGATCCTGCTGGAGGCCATGCGCACCAATGAGCGCCGCTACCTCGATGCGGGCCTTACCCTGACCCGTGAAAAGCGTCTGGAGGACTACCTGGTTCGGGAGCTGATGAACCGGGATGACATCTCCTATGACGACC
>JAJTBC010000008.1 GCA_021287085.1 Bacillota bacterium
AGAGGAAAACCGCGCGGGCTTTCGGAAACTGCCGGGCACAGCGCTGCTGGATGGCGCGGGGCGCATCGTGTACAACCCGCCCCAGAACCCCCATGAGATCCGTCAACTCATGAGCGATCTGGAGCGTTTTCTCAATGGGGAAGTGGCTTTCGAAGCCGATCCCCTCGTCAAGATGGCCCTCATCCATCACCAATTCGAAAGCATCCACCCGTTCTACGACGGCAATGGCCGCACCGGGCGCATTCTCAACGTGCTCTATCTCGTGAAAGAAGGTTTGCTGGATATCCCCGTGCTGTATCTCAGCAGCCATATCGTTCGCACGAAGAGCGAATACTACCGCCTGCTGCAGGAGGTTCGGGACCAGGATGCCTGGGAAGCATGGGTGATCTACCTGCTGGAGGCGGTGGAAAGCACCGCTCAGCGCGCGGTGGAAACCATCCAGGCCATCAAGGCGTCGCTCTACGACTACAAGCACCGCATCCGCGCCAGGCATCGCTTTTACAGCCAGGATCTCATCAACAACCTCTTCACCCATCCCTACACGCGCATCGAATACCTCGAACGGGATCTTGGCGTGACACGACTTACCGCCACCCGCTATCTGGAAGCATTGGTGGCCGACGGCTTTCTGCTCAAACAGAAGAAAGGCGGGCGCAGCTACTACATCAATGAAACCCTCACCAAGATCCTCATGGACGCGGCGCCATGAAGGCCCTGCTGCTGGACAATCTGGATTCCTTCACCCACAACCTGCGGCACGGCTTGGTGGAGGCTGGAGCGGAGGTGGTGGTGCGGCGGCGGGATGCCTGCGCGGTGGAGGATCTGGCGCGGGAGGCGGCGGATCTGCTGGTGCTGGGACCGGGGCCGGGACGCCCTGAAGAGGCGCACCTTTGCCTGGACGCCATCGCCCGCTTCCTCGGTCGTGTGCCCATGCTGGGGGTCTGTCTGGGCCATCAATGCCTGGCTCTGGCCCTGGGCGGCGAGGTAGGCCGCGCCCCGGCACCCGTGCATGGCAAGACCTCGGAAGTGCGGCACAACGGCGAGGGCCTGTTCCAGGGATTGCCGCAGCCTTTGACCGTGGGCCGCTACCACAGCCTGACGGTGACGCGCTGCCCGGAGGTGCTGGAACCCACGGCCTGGGCGGAAGACGGCGCGCTCATGGCCTTCCGTCATCGCCATCTGCCGGTGGCAGGCGTTCAATTCCATCCCGATTCCTTCCTCACGCCCCAGGGCATTGATCTCTTCCGCCATGCGCTCGCGGGCCGTTTCTGAGCATTGGCGGGTGGAATCCCGCGATCTCACGGTGGAGGACTTCTTCCGGGATCTTCCTGACACGCCCTTCGTGTTCTTCTACGGCGAAGGGCGCTGGCTCATGCTGGCGGAAGATCCGCTCACGGAAGCCGATGGCGTGGCCTTCGATTTCGAGCGACGGGGCTCGCTGCCACCGATTCTTCCCGATCTCTTCGGCCATGTGACCTTCGAGTACGGTTATGGCCTCGATCCTGCGCTGACCGTGCCCAGGGCCGTGAACGACGGTTTGCCGGAGCGCCGCTTCCAGTTGCATCGCCGCCTGCGCCTCTACGACCGACACGAGCGCAAGCTCTACTTCGCCGAACGACACGCGGAGCGCACCCTGGAGCCCCTTCGCCATCGTCTGGGCCAGGGCGCGTTCTCGGCCACGAAGCTGCGGGACAGCGATTCGGCGGCGGCCTACGAAGCGAAGGTGGCGCGCATCCGCGAGGAAATCGCCCGGGGCAACGTGTACCAGGTGAATCTCACGCGGCAGGAAGAATGGCGCGTGACCGGGGATATCGCCGCGTTCGCGCAACGGCTGCACCACCTCAACGCCGCGCCCTATTCCGCGTTGGTAGCCGACACGAAGGGGAGCATCGTATCGTCGTCGCCGGAATGTTTCTTTCGAATCGAAAATGGATGGCTGCGCACACGCCCCATCAAGGGCACCGCGCCCCGCAGCGCCGATCCAAGTGAAGATGTTCGCTGGCGCGAGGAACTGAAGGCCAGCCCGAAGAACCTCAGCGAACTGGCCATGATCGTGGACCTGCTCCGCAACGATCTGACGCGGGTTTGCGTGATTCCAAGCGTGCGCGTGAACGCCTTCCCCCTGCTAGAAAGCTATGCCAACGTGCATCATCTCGTGGCGGATCTCGCGGGCACGCTGCCGACAGGCACGAGCCTGGACGACGTGCTCACGGCGCTCTTCCCCGGCGGCTCCATCACCGGTTGCCCCAAGTTGGCGGCCATGGCGCTCATCCAGGAATTGGAAGTCTGGCCCCGGCGCATCTACACGGGCGCCCTGGGCTGGTGCCGCGCCGATTTCACCCAGGGGGAATTCGCCATTCCCATCCGCACGGCCTGGGTGCTGGGGGATCGGCTGCGCTTCGGCGTAGGCGGCGGCGTGGTGTGGGATTCGAATCCGCGTGAGGAATACGAGGAAACGCTGCACAAGGGAAGGAGCCTGGTCCAATGCTTGAGTTGACGCTCGAAACGCGGGTGGATCTCGCCTCCAGCTCCCTGCGTCACGGCGCCGGGCTTTTCGAGACCATCCGCTGGCAGGAAGGCCGCGCCCGGTGGCTAGAGCTTCATCTTGAGCGCATGGCCCAGGGTTGCGCGTTCCTGGGCCTGGAGGCCCCGCCCCAGGCCCAGGAGATTCACGACTTCCTGGATCGCCATCAAATCGGGAAAGGCCTGTCCTTCGGCGCGCTGCGCCTAGTGGCCGTGGATGATCGCCTGCACCTATGGGTCGAAGCCATGCCTCCACCCTCCGCTGCGCCCGTGAGCCTGGGCCGCAGCCGCGCCGTCACGCGCTTCAGCGCCGACCCCTGGCTGCGCTTCAAGACGCTTTCGTACTTGCCCAATCACACGATGGCCCAGGAGGCCGCCTCGAACGGGCATTTCGACGTGATCGCCCTCAACGAGCGGGGTTTTCTCACGGATGGAGGACGAACCAGCCTTTTCGTGGGGTTGGAGAGACGCATCTACACTCCACCCGTGGAGGACGGCGCGTTGCCCGGCATCGGGCGACGCCTCATCCTGGAAGCGGGCCTGGCCGAAGAACGATCGCTCCGCTGGGAAGATCTGGGGCAAGCCGAATCCCTTTTTTTAATCAACGCGCTGAGGGGCGGGCTGCCGGTGTTTCAACTGGAAAAAAGCAGGCATTTTTCTCTCACTCGTGACATGATGGAGGCGATCCTTGCCCTATGGCATGGTGCGACTGATTCTCGATCCTCCTAAACCCTGCCACACTGAAAGCGGAGCCCCCTTTCGGGATCCCTTTTTATGGAGTTGTTCATGAACACAGACCCCAATCCCGCCCTCGCCGAAAGTCAGATCACCGAGGTGACCGCGGAATTGATCGCCCTGGCTGCAGCCATGGCTTCCAGCAACCACGAGGCTTTCCAGGTGCACACCTATCGCCTGAACAAGTTGGGCGTCACGCGCGAGGACATGATCAAGGCCGTCAACATCGCGCTTCAGATCAAGATGGCTCCCCATCGCACGGTCGTGGAAATGGCCGAACACTACCTGGTGGGTGGCGAGAAAAACCATGGCTGCTGCGGCGGTGATTGCGAATGCGACGAGGAGGCCGGCGGTGGATGTGGCGAAGGTGGATGCGGCTGCCACTGAACCCTCGATCCACGAGGCAATTGATAAATCTTTTTTCAAAATCGTTTAAAAAATTGATACCTACCCTGAAAAAAGAAAGACAAATTTGTTATCCGGTGGCATCTTTACACCATCCAACATAGGCGATCGTGCCATGGTTCACTCAGACTCGAAAAACCTCCAGGTATTCACCAGCGGAGCCCTTCGAATGCTCGTCTTGAAGCGGGATCCCGTCCCTGCCAAGGCCGCGCCCCCGCGGGATCTGTGGACGCTGCTCGCGCCCACGGCCCAGGTGCGAGTGTGCACCGGCGACGATCACGAAGAAGGCGTGGTGCCCAAGGGCAGTCTCGCCTTGCTGCTGCCGGGCTTCGGCCATCATCTGAAGCGGGTTGCGGAGGATCAGCCCTTCGGGTTCACGGCGCTGCAGTTGGACGGACCTTTCCCCGAGCCCCTCGTGAGCATCCTGCAGCATCCTCCGCGGAAATGGCAGGAACAGAGTTTTGCGGCGCTCCGCAGCCAAAGCCTCAAGCAGCTCTTCGGTCTCTTCACGCAGGAAATGGCTCATCCCGACGGCCTGCAGCTCATGACTCGCGAGCTGTTTCTCATCCTGCTGGGCGCAGAATTGCAGCGCCTCACGGAAAAGGAAGAGCGGGGCCGCTTCCCCTACCGCCTCAACCGCTCCACCCTGCAGCTGGTGCTGGATCACATGGAAGCCCATCTGGGCGCGAAGAACGCCGTGCCGGATCTGGCGAAACTGGCTCGCTGCACGCCGGATCACTTCATCCGATTGTTCCGCGAAGCCACCGGCACCACGCCCCATCAGTACCTGATCGAACGCCGCTTGCAGCGCGCCGTGCAGATGCTCTCCGACGGCGAGCGCCCGTCGGACGTGGCCGTACAGCTGGGCTTCTACGATGCCAGCGCCTTCACGAGGGCCTTCAAGCGCCGCTTCGACGTGCCTCCCAGCAAATACGCCCAGGAAGCCTACGCCCGCCAGTTCCCCAAGAAAGCCTAAGGTGAAGGGCCCTGCTGCCGAGGCGGCCACGGCCTTTCGCCTCGATGGGTCGGTCCTCTCGGTGGAGCCCTACGGCCAGGGCCATATCCACCACACGTTCCGCGTGGCCACGGCAAAGCGCCGTTACCTGCTGCAGCGGCTGAACACGACGGTCTTTCCTGATCCCCGGCGCGTCATGGAGAACGTGGCACGGGTGCTCGATCATCTTCGCGCCAAGCTCGAAGCCAAGGGCGTCGCCGATCTGGATCGTCGCGTGCTTCAACTGATGCCCACGCAATCCGGCGAAGCTTTCTGGCGCAGCCCCGACGATCACTGGTGGCGCTGCTACCTTTTCATCGAGCCTTCGCGCAGCCTGGAACGCCCGGAAACACGGCATCAGGCCTTCGAAGCCGGCCGAGCTTTCGGCGCTTTCCAGACGCTCCTGGAAGACCTGCCCGGCCCCACCCTGCAGCCGACGCTGCCCGGCTTTCACGATGCGCCTTTGCGCCTGACGCACTTCGAGAAGGCGCTGCAGGACGACCCGCTCGGTCGGGCGTCCCAGGCGATGACGGAAATCGCATGGGCGCTGCAGCAACGATCCCGCGCCGACCTTTTCGCGGGCTTCCTGCGGGATGGCACTATGGCTCCCATCCTCACCCACAACGACACCAAGCTGAACAATCTGCTCTTCGACGAACGAGGAGAGGAAGCTTTGTGCGTGCTGGATCTGGATACGGTGATGCCCGGCCTGCCGCTGTACGACTTCGGCGATCTCGCGCGCAGCGCCTGCAACCGCGCTGCCGAAGACGGGCCTGCCGACGTGGACGCCGCCCTGTTCCTGTGCCTGGCCGAAGGGTTCCAGGCGGGACGCCCATGGAGCGAAGTGGAGCGCGACCATGCCGTGGAAGCCACCCAGACCATGGCCTACACCTTGGGGTTGCGCTTCCTCACGGATTTCCTTGAAGGCGATTCCTACTTCCGCATCCACCGCCCCGACCACAATCTGCACCGTGCCCGCGGCCAGTTCGCGCTGGTGGAAGCATTGGAAAGCCGCAAGGCCGAGCTGAAACAGGCGCTGGCGAAACCCGCTTAGGGATTCGCTTCGCCCCAGTGCCGCCGCAGCAGGCCCTGCACGAGGCGACGGAAGAAGAGGCCCTGGGCGGGATTCCACTCCATGTGGAGGGTGGCCTTGAGTTCCTCGGCCAGAAGGCGGCTGCGCTCGCCGTGGCCCCGGCCCAGCACCAGCACCGGGCACATCGGAGCCTTGGTCTCCAGCAGGTTCCGCAACCGATGGCGCTCTTCCAGGCTGCCCTGGGCGCATTCCACCACCAGCAGCAAGGGCGGCTGTTCCATGGCTTCCTTGAAGCGCGCCACCGTGGGCGGGCTTTGGCGCAAGGGGAGAAGCTCCTGGAGGGCTCCCTGCAGCGCCTCCATCAAGGCCTCGTCCTGGCTCAGCAGCAACGCGCCCGATGGCTCCCGCTTGGGTTGAACAGCCTGGATGGCCTGGGCACGGATCTCCGCACGATTCTCCCAGAGGCGCACCTGTTCGCGGAGTCGAGGTTCCATCCAGGCTTTCAGATGCGCAAGCTCCCGATCTCCCAAAAAGCGCACGCCCAGGTTCTGCCCGTCTGCATGCACCACCACCGCCTCCGCTTCCAGCGAGGGGCCGCGCTCCAGGGCGATGGAGAGGCTGAGGGTGCGCCCCGCCTGAAAGCCGATCTCTGGGACAGGATCCTGACAAAAGAAGGCGGCTCCGAATTCGGAAACGTTCTCGAGACTGACCCGGAGAATGTCGCCCTCGCGGCTGCTGATGGCACCGGAACTGCGTCCCGGGCGCTCCAGGCGAAGGGCCTTGCGGAACTCGTCGGGAGCGAGGGTCTCCGGCACCTCCACGCGCAGGTAGCGGCCCTTCTCATCCTGCTCGTAGCCCAGCAGGCGGGTCTGGCCCGCATACATGGTGAGGCCCCAGCTGAAGCGGATCTTGAAGGGCTGGCGACCGAGGGTGTGCCTGGCGGAATCGGGACCCAGCTGGGTTTTGATG
>JAJTBC010000011.1 GCA_021287085.1 Bacillota bacterium
GTCACCACGCAGGAAGGCTGGGGATCGATGTGGTCGAAGTACTTGGAGGCGGGCAGGCCGATGCTCTTGGCGAGGGGCTGGGACATGTCCCGGAAATGGAAAGGCCCCATGTTGACGCCTTCGGCCGGGACGTTGCGCCAGGTCCAGCCTTTGCGGGGAGGATGGTAGTGCTCCAGGCCTTCGAGGATATGTTCGATGTCGAGCTTCTGCTGGGGATCGAGGGGCTTCTGAGTCATGGCGCGATCCTTTCTAGAAGAGGCCGTTCAGCACGTTTTTGTCGTCGAGAATGGCCTGGGCCGCACCGCGAATATCCTTGCCGGTCTTCTGCGAGACCTTCAGCACGCAGTGGCCTGCGCCCTTGCCCAGCAGGCCCGCTTCCAGCACGCGGTCCACCACGCCGTGGCTGGACACGCTGTCCACGCCCATGCGCAGCAAAACGGATCGTTCGATGGAGGGACTGGTGTGGGTGCGGGCCAGGTCCAGCACCGGCTCCACCACCTGGTTGCAGAGCTGCCAGAAGCGATCCTTCAGTTGTTCATCGCTCATGGTCTTGAGGGTTTCCCGGCGCTGCTCGAATTTGGCGAGGCGTGGGTCAGTCATACATCCTCCAAAGAAAAGAAATTCATCCCAGTTCCTGTACTGCTTGCTTCACCCACGCCACGTCCTTCTTCAGATCGGCGGCGAGGAAAGCATGGTCTGATTCATCCCAAAGGCTCACGGGATGCGCCTTGGCGGCGTTCTTGAGGTACGAGTGGCGCAGACGATCCATGTCCTGGACTTTGCCGCGCACCTGTTCCAGACGTTCGGGAATGACGATGGTTCGGCCCGGCACGTTTCCGGCGGGATCGCCCACGCGCACCTCGATGCCGTTTTCCCGGGCGAAGGAAAGCTGGCGATTGTGGTGCTTGCCCGCGCCGGTGTACTCGGTTTCCTGCACCACCACGATCTGGTCGCAATCCATCTGCCTGGCGAGGGTCACGGCGGCGGTGAGGCTGGTGTTGCCCGCGGGGCCGCGCTCCAGGCCTTCGAGCTTGGTGAGCAGTTCCGTGACGAAGAACACTTCGCCTTGGGACACGAGCTGGTACTCGTCCATGTAGCGCAGGCTGCGGGCCGCGTTACGGGGCACGTCCACGCGGTCGGGCCAGGTGGCGAAGGGCACGCCGAAGCCCGTATGGCCCGTGGTGAAGGATTTGCGGTTGAAGTCGGCATCGGAGGCCATGTGCAGGCCGCCTAGATCCACGGAACAGGCCACGATGCGCGTGCGGTCGCAGCCCGCAGCCAGCAGGCCTCGCGCCGTGCCCGTGAGGTTGCCGCCACCGGCGTGGGTGATGACCACCGCATCCGGCGCCTGGCCACAGCGGGCCTGCACCTGTTGGGCGATTTCGAAGCCCAGGGTCTCCACGCCTTTGATGCCGAAGGGCGTATAGAGGCTGGCGTTGAAGAAGCCGGTTTCCTCTAGGGTCATCAGCAGCTGATAGAACAGTTCCGGTCCCACGGAAAGGCGCTGCACCTCGGCGCCATAGGCTTCGCAGGCGCGGCTCTTCTCCACGATTTCCGGCTGGCCCACGCCTTTGGAATCGAAGACTTCCTGGAGGATGATGCACTTCAGATTCCGCATGGCGGCTTGCGACGCCACGGCCGCGCCATAGTTGCCGCTGGTGGCGGCGGCCATGCCCTGGTAGCCCTTCTTCTGGGCTTCGAAGGCGCTGATGGAAGCGCGGCGGGCCTTGAAGCTGCCCGAGGCGTTGGCTGCTTCATCCTTCACGAAAATGCGCGCGCCCTTGCCGGGCTCGGCGAAGGCCCGAACGGCCTCGGTGAGGTTCTTCAGTTCGAACAGCGGCGTCTGGCCAACTTTCGTATCGGATTGGATGCGCATCACATCGTCGAGGCTGTAGCCCGTGTCGCGCATCATGCGTTCGTAGTCGAAAGCGATGGGGCTATGGATGAAGGCGTTGTAGTCCATGCCCATGGAGGCCTTCATGATCTCGTTCTTGCGGCCCATGACGGCGGCGTAGCTCAGATCGCGCATCAGGCTCTCCCGATCTTGAGAAGCTCGGGCACGGTTTGGCCGAAACTGTGGTGGTAGCTGGGATTCTGGGCCTTCAGAACGCCGCGATGGGTGTGGCCGATAAGGCTCGTCACGGTGACTTCCGCGCCCAGTTCTGCGTCTTCGTTCAGGAAACCGGAGATGCGGAGCCGGTACGGCGTTCGAGCCGTATCCTCCGGCAGGTTCGCCGCCCGCTCCTCGGGCTTCAGCAGCACACGCTCGATTTCGACCCAGGTGCCTGCTTGGATCATGGTTCGCCTCACTGATGCATCAGGATGAAAAGGCACAGGATAAAAAACAAAACAGGATGGCAGGATGGACAGGATTGTTTAGGGCTTCAAGAGACCTTGACCCTGTCCATCCTTTTCCCCGTTATTCGCAGATCAGCTCTCGCATATCGCCCATGATGGCGCGGGGCACGGGAAGGTCGATCATGGTGTGCAGGCCGGGGCGGGCGTTGATCACGTGGGGAATCATGTTGATGCACATGGCGATGGTGCCGATGCCGCCAGGAATCTCAGGCTTGTTGCTGAGGTTCACGTTGGGCGTGCCCTTGATGACCACGTAATCGCCCGTGTTGGTGCCTTCCAGTTCCGGTTCGATCTGCTGGGGATGGATCATCTCCACGGCCAGCTTTCCGTTCACGTAGCCGTAGCCCTTCATGGTGCAGCCCGCCACATCGCCGGGCTTCACTTCGGCGTACTTGGTCTTGCGGTGCACGTGGCTGACGATGGGCGCCATGGTCTGCTCCACGGGCTTGTCGAGCTTCCAGCCGATGGCGTCGCAGATCATGGTCACGGATTCGTTGAAGCCCACATGGCCCGCCAGATGGCCCGCAGCGGCCTGCTTCTCGAACTGCTCCAGGCTGATGCCCACGCCCTGTTCTTCCATCACCGCAGGGCCGAAGGGGCTCAGGCTGTTCACGCGCTCGGCCTTCACGTATTCCACGTCGGTGCAGGCGCCGGTCATGAGGATGGCCAGCAGATCCATCATCAGGCCGGGGTTGATGCCCGTGCCGAGAACGCTCACGCCATTGGTCTTGGCGAGCCGATCCATTTCGGCGGCCAGCTTGGGTTCCTTGGCCTTGGGGTACGACATCTCCTCGGCGGTGGACACCACGTTGATGCCCAGTTCCACGATGAGCTTGATCTTGTCGAAGGTCTTGGCGGTGAAGCTGTCGGTGCAGAGCAGCACTACGTCGCAGCTCTTCTTGGCGATGACCTGGGTGATCTCCTTCTGGATGATCACGTCCTTGCGATCGCCCTTGGCCACGCCCAGCACTTCGAACATGCTCTTTCCGGCGCGGTCGGGATGGATATCGCAGACGCCCACGATGTCCACGCCCTTCTTGCGCAGCAGCACTTCGGCCATGCCGCTTCCCATGGCCCCGAAGCCCCAGATGGCGACTTTTACGTTTTCGTTTCGCATGACGGTTCTCCCGTTAATAAGGGTTTCTGCCGCCTTCACGTACCGGTCCCTCACGCGGGAGGACGGGCGCGCAGTGATCCAAAAAACCAGTATGCCAGAGGCCCTCCCACCTTCCGAGAGGAGAAACCCGCTATTGCATCACAGTTGCGCCCGCCGGGGAGCGGCGTGCGGGAAGCCTTGATCCGAAAGGCGATACAGACGACCGAAGACTTGGGATAAACTCCCGGCATGCAAAAGCTCGTGCAGGGCATCCACCACTTCCAGACCCAGGTCTTCGGGTCTCACAGGGAATTGTTCGAGCAACTGGATCGCCAGGATCCCACCCCGGAAACGCTCTTCATCACCTGTTCCGATTCCCGCATCAGCCCCAACCTTCTCACCCAGACCCAACCCGGCGAGCTGTTCATCCTTCGCAACATGGGCAATCTGGTGCCTGCCTACGATACCCAGGGCGGCATGGCGGCGGGCATCGAGTTCGCGGTGAGCGTGCTCAAGGTGAAGGACATCATCGTCTGTGGTCATTCCAATTGCGCGGCCATGCGGGCGTTGGTGGAGCCGGAACTCACCCAGGAACTGCCCGCCACCCGCACCTGGCTGAAGCACGCCCATGAAACGGAACGGATCATGCGGGAAAGCTACGGGCATCTGGAGGGAGGCCCCCTGCTGCGGGCCACCGTCGAGGAAAACGTCCTGGTGCAGGTGGAACATCTGCGGGGGCACCCCAGGGTGGCCCAGGCGGTGGAGCAGGGGGTGCTTCGGCTCCACGCTTGGGTGTACAAGATCGAGACGGGCGAAGTGTTCGCCTACGATGCCGCCAAGGGCCAATACGCCTCCGTCACGCAGAGCGAAGGATTCACACCGCTGGATTCCGATCATCGCGCCACCGATCTTTCGATCTGATCGCGGGTATTCGCAGCGTTTCGTCAGGGCAAAAGGGGTTTCGCTTGTGTTTAACAAGTGTTGAAATTATCCAGAACCTTGGCTAGGCTGATGGATGCGTCTCATTCGGGACCGGGCGTATCATCAATCCCGAAAAGCCAACTCCGCATCTGCAGAAGGAACTCCTATGAACCGTTTGCTGGTTTTTCCCGTGCTTTGCCTTTTGGGGCTGGCCTGCGGCCAACGTCGCCAAGAGGCGGTCGGCCCGGTGGCCGCCATCGCCATCGCTTCCCCTCGCAAGGTGCAGGAGGCGGAACGGGTGGTGGTGAGCGGAACCACCTCGTCGCCGGGCGCTTCGTCCCTGGTGGCGTTCCTGGTGCCGGGCCGGGTGATGCAGGTGTTTCCCAGGGAAGGGGCGCCCGTGAAACAGGGCCAGGTGTTGGCCACCATGGATGCGGCGAACCTGAGCAGCGCCCTGGAGGCCGCCAAGGCCCAGGCCAAGGCTGCGGAGGCGGGGGCCCTGAGGGCGGAAGAGGAATTCCAGCGCATGAAGCGACTCTTCGACACCCAGAGCCTCGCGCCCAACGATTTCGCCAAGTTCAAGGCCGCCGCCGAAGCGGCCAAGCAGCAGTGGCAGCAGGCCCTGGCAGGGCAAGCCATCGCCCAGAAGAACCTCGACGATTCCCATCTGCGGGCGCCCATCGGCGGCTACATCGCGCGGCGCAGCGTGGAACCGGGAGTCATGGTGGCCGCGGGCCAGCCAGTGTTCGAAATCGCCAACCTCGATCCCGTAGAGATCAACGTCGGTGTGCCCGAAACCGATATCCGCCTGGTGAAGGTGGGCCAGCCTGCCCAGGTGGCGGTGCCTGCGCTGCCCGGTCGCACGTTCCAGGGCGTGGTTCAGGTGGTGAACATCTCGGCGGACCCCGCCACGCGCACCTACCTTACGCGCATCCGCGTGCCCAACCACGAACGCGAGCTGAAGGTGGGCATGGTGGCGGAAGTCTCCATCACCGGCAATCGCAAGCTCGACATGATCGTGGTTCCTGCCGAGGCCATCGTGCGCGATCCCCAGGGCGCGACCCTGGTCTTCCAATACTTTGCGGACCAGAAGCGCGTGTTTTCCAAGCGGGTGGAAGTGGGCGCGCTGCTGGGCCACGACATCCAGATCCGTTCCGGTCTTTCGGGGGACGAGGCCATCGTCGTGGCCGGTCAGCACGGCCTTCGCAACGGCATGGTCGCGGATGTGAGCCAGGAGCGGAAGTAGATCATGGAACGCGCCATTCGAACCTGTCTTCGCTATCCCACCCTCACGGCCATCATCACCCTCATGATCGTGGCGGTGGGGCTTCGGGCCTTGCTGAACATGCCGCGCACCGAGGACCCCTCCATCACCATCCGCACGGGCCTCGTGCTGGCGGCCTATCCCGGCGCCACCTCCGAGCAGGTGGAAAAGCAGGTCACCAAGACCCTCGAAGCCTCCATCTTCAAGTTCCAGGAAGTGCGCAAGGCCAAGACCTTTTCCACCAGCCGCCCCGGACTGGCCATTGTCAACGTGGAGCTGGAGAAGAACGTCAAGCAGCCCGACGTGTTCTGGGCCAAGCTGCGTCACGATCTGAATCAGGTGAAGGCCACCTCTCTGCCCCGTGAGGTGATGGGCCCCATCGTCAACAGCGATTTCGGCGACACCGTGGCCATGCTGGTGGCGGTGAGCGGCGATCGATACGGCTACCGCGAGCTGCGGGACTACGTGGATCAGATTCAGGACACGCTGCGCGGGGTCCGGGGCGTGGGCAAGATCGCCACCTATGGCGCGCAGAACGAGCAGATCTGGGTCACCAGCAGCCTGGAGCGCATGAGCCAGTACTTCACCGATCCCCTGAAGGTGGCGGGTGCGCTGTCTCAGCGCAACACCGTGCTGGGCGCGGGCAGCGTGCGCACAGACGTGGGCAAGGTTCCGCTCCACACCACGGGGGCCTTCAATTCCGAAGACGAGATCCGGCGCGTGATGGTGGGCCAATCCCAGACAGGGCAGCCCATCTACATCGGCGATTTCGCCGAGGTGGAGCGGCGCTATCAGGATCCCGAATTCATGGTGCGCTTCGATGGCAAGCCCACGGTGGTTATCGCCGTGGAAATGCAGAAGGGCGACAACATCGTGCAGATGGGTGACCGCGTGAGCGAAGCCCTGGAGCGCCTGCGCCCGCTGCTGCCGCCGGATCTCAAGATGGATTACATCGCCAACCAGCCCCAGGTGGTGGAAGAGCGCATGTCCGGCATGGGGCACGAATTCCTCATCGCCATCACCTGCGTGGTGATCGTCACGGTGCTGCTGCTGCCCATGCGC
>JAJTBC010000033.1 GCA_021287085.1 Bacillota bacterium
TTTGCTGAAGGGCCTCACCCGCCTTGCTGAAGTGCCTTCGTACGTCATTCCCCTTCACCTGCCCCACGGCATGTGCGTGGACACGACCTTCCGCGTGGATCATCTCACCGAGGCCATGGCTGCGCTGGTGAAACCCCGCAGTGAAAGCGATTCGCGCATCCAGCCCTTGCGCCGGGATGGCGTCGCGTGAGCCTGCGGGGGGCGTTCCAGAAAGTGCTGGGGCCCACGATGATGGCCTATGTGCTGCATCTGCGCCCACTGGAATGGCCCATCATGACCGCACATTTCCTGCTCGGCACGTTCCTGGCCGCCGGCGTGGCGGTTTCCTGGAAGGCCGTGCTGCTGGGCTGGCTTGTGTTCGTGCTGCTCATGAACGGCGGCACACTCGCCATCAACAGCGCCTTCGATCAGGACGAAGGAGACGTGGGCTACCTGAAGCAACCTCCCAAGCCTCCCCGCTATTTGTTCCACGTTTCCGCAGCCATGCTGCTGGCCAGCCTCGCGCTGGGCTTCCTGCTGCCGCCCATCTTCGCCTGGAGCAACGCCGCCTGCGTGGCCATGTCCTTCCTCTATTCGGTGCCCCCGGCCCGTCTCAAGGCCCGTGCGGGATGGGATCTGCTCATCAACTGCCTGGGGTTCGGCCTGCTCACGCCGATGGCGGGATGGGGCCTCACGGGAAGGCCGCTCACAGCGCCCTTCCTGGCCGTGGCCATCGGGTTTGCGTTCCTGTTCGGCGCGCTCTATCCCCTCACCCAGATCTACCAGATCGATGAAGACCGACGCCGAGGCGACCGCACCCTGGTGATTCTGCTGGGAGAAAGCCGGAGCTTGATCCTTGCGCTGCTGCTGGCTCTGTTGGCCCACGGATGTTTCGGCTGGGCCCTCCTGCGCTCAAGCGCGGATTCTCCGTGGCTGCTGCCCTCCCTGGCCGCTTGGCTGCTGGTGCTGGTGCCCTGGCTTCGTGGATGGCGAACCTGGAGCGCCTCCCGCCACGAAAAAGGCATGTACCACGCTCTGGCCGCTTGGGCCGTAACGGACCTGACGTTGCTCATCCTCCTGTGGCCGCAATGCTGAGCCCTGCTGTGGCCGCGCCCTTCCCGCTGCGCTGGGGCTTCACCACGAAGCAGGATGAAGCCGCGCCCCCTGTGCGTTTAAAGCAAGTGCACGGCTGCGATATTCATCGCGCCCAAAGCGATGTTCAGGAAGGGGATGGCCTTTGGACCCAGACCCCTGGAGAAGCCATTGGGGTGCGAGTGGCGGATTGCGCGCCCATCCTCCTCGCAGGGATCACGAACACGGGACCTTGGGTGGCGGCCCTTCACGCCGGATGGCGAGGGGCCACCTCCGGCATCCTGCGCCGTGGCGTGGCCCAGTTCCAGGCCCTGGGAGGCCGACCTTCCGAACTGGCATGGGCGGTGGGACCGTGCATCGGCCCCTGTCATTTCGAGGTGGGCGCCGAGGTCCTCGAAGCGGCCCGCCAGGATCCGGCCTGGCGAGAAGCCTTGGCCGAGCCTCGTGCCAATGGCAAGTGGCACTTCAACCTTCCCGGCTTCCTTCAGGCGCAGGCCGTGGATCTGGGCCTTTCCCCAGAGCACGACGGATCTGTGCCGCACTGCACCCTCTGCGAGCCTCAGCGTTTCTTCAGCTATCGAGGTGGGGATACCCAGGGGCGGCAATGGGGTTGGATCGAAATCCTGCCGAAGTAACACCGGGCTCCGGTGGGCGAATGAAGCCTGCCGGAGGCTCACATGAGCGGCACTTGCACTTGCACGGTGGTGCCTTCGAGATCGTTGTGAAGTTCGATTTCGCCGTGATAGGCCGCCAGAAGCTGCCGGCAAAGGGGAAGCGTCGCACCGGGATGGCGCACGCCGCCGACCACCGGCTGATGCAGTTCATTGAAGGGCTCGAAAGCTCCGACCAGCAAGGAGGGAGGAATGGGGCCTCCTTCGTCGGAGATCTCCAGATGGAACCAGTCCGAGGCCATCCAAGTCCGAATTCGCACCGAGGGCGAAGGCTCGGGGCCTGTGAAACTGTGCACCAGAAGGTTCTGGAAGAGCTTGGCGAAATCACCATAGACGCCGAATAGACGCGAGGCCTGGGATTCCAGTTCCAGGCTCACCTTGGCCTCTGGAGGGATCACTCCCTCCGCCGTGAGCAGTTCCATTTCCTGCTGCAGCAGTTCGTGGAGATCCAGCCATTCGGGCACGCTGGCGCCTTCCTTCCCCGTGCGCCGCATGAGCGCTTTGAGCAGGCCGTCGATCGTGCGCACTGCCTCACGGATCTCGACCAGGGCGGGATCGTCGTCCCCGCTCCGGGTATAGGATTCCATCTCCCGGCTGCGCTGATCCAGGATGCGAACCGGCTGAATCAAGCGCTGGGCAAGCTTGTAGAAGAGATCGTCCAACAGAGCCCGGCGATCCTGGCGACTCAGCTCCGCCTTGGCTTTCTGGAGATCGTGAAAGGCCATCTCCATGTGCTCATAGCTGGAGGCCAGGGCCTGGCCGCTCTCCTGGAGGCTGGCGATCAATTCGGCGTTCTCCAGACTCACCCGCGCCAGGCTGGCATGCAGGGCCGCCAATTCGATTTCGAAGGATTCGAAAGGTTCGCCCCGTTTCCGGCCAAAGCACCAGAAGCCCCAGATGCCTGTGGGTGATTGGGCATCCCGCAGCACCATCAATCCGCCTTCCATGCCAGAGCGCCAGAATCCCGCCTCCAGGCCTTCTTCCCAGATCCGCTGGGAACGCAAAGCTTCGCCGTAGTAGAGGCGATCCGGGTCCAGAGCAGTGAGGCGCAGGCAGAATTCATGATCGAAGGGCAGCGTCGGCGCGCTCACGATCGCAGAATCTTCCCATTTCACACCATGCCAGTAGCCTCCGCTGGGATGCAGGCGGTACGCCACGATGGAGGTGGACCGCGTGGCCGCCTGGGCATCCTCCATGACCCGCTCCACCAGGGCGCCTGCATTCGGTCGCATGAGGAAGGTCTGCCCCAGGCTCACGAGCCTGGAGAGGCTGCGGTTGCGGATCTCCAACTCGCGCTGCGCCTGGCTCAGCTTTTGATTCGTCTCGTGTGCCTCCTTCAGCTGGGCTTCCAGATGCTCGACCATGGTCACGTTGAAGGTGCGAAGAGCCTCGCGCTCCCGGCCCTTCTCCACGGATTCCCGGTGCCCGCTCAGGTAGCCCTGCACCTGCTCCACGAAGGTGAAGGGATCGATGGGCTTGGGAATGAATCCCGTGCAACCGGCCACCAGAGCCGTTTCCCGCTCGCTCTTGAGGGTCTTGGCGGTGAGGGCCACCAAGGGAATCCGGCGCAGGCGTTCGTCTTCGCGGAATTTGGTGGCGATTTCATACCCCGACAGCCCGGGAAGATTGATATCCAGCAGCACCAGATCGGGATTGAGCTGAAGGGCCTGGTCAAAACCTTCCAGCCCCTCCTTGGCCCAATAGGTGTCATAGCCGGCCTGCCCCAGCAAGCGCTGCACCAGCCGCCAATTGGTGGGATTGTCCTCGATGCAGAGGATGCGATTGGGTTCGGTCATGGCGCCCCCGAGGCATGGAGCGGAAGCTCCACGGTGAAGGTAGAACCTCGCCCCTTGCGGCTTTCCACTCGGATCTGACCGCCCATCAACTTCACGAGGCGCTGGGAAAGAGCCAAGCCCAGGCCCGTGCCGCCGAAACGCCGGGTGATGCTGCCATCCACCTGCTGAAAGGGGCGGAAGAGGCGCGTCATGTCCTCGTCGGACATACCGATGCCCGTATCCCGAATGGCCACGGCGAAATGCTGCGATTGGTACTGCGCGGTGACGCTTACTTCGCCTTCTTCGGTGAACTTGATGGCATTGCCCACCAGGTTCACGAAGACCTGCTTCAAGCGCTGAGGATCCCCCAGCACCTTCTTCTGAACCTCCCCCGCAGGAGGCTCATAGGAGAAGCGAATAGAACGATCCTGAATGAGGCCCACCGCCAGCTTCTTCACTTCTTCCAGCAAAGGCAGCGGATCGAAGACAACCTGATCGATTTCGAACTTGCCCGCCTCGATCTTGGACAGATCCAGGATCGAATCGATCATGCCCAGCAGCGTGCGCCCGTTGCCAAGAATGATCTCCAGGTCCCCACGGACATCAGGCGGAACACGCTCCGGGCCTTCCTTGAGCAGCATGCCCGAGAACCCGATAACAGCATTGAGAGGCGTACGAAGTTCATGGCTCATGTTGGCCAGGAATTCGTCCTTCAGGCGATCCACCTGCTGGAGTTTCTGGAAGCTGTCCAGCAGGTGTTCATTCATCTCCGTCAATTCCACGGTCTTCATCTGGACCTTTTCTTCCAAGGAATCCGCCCAGGCACTGATCTCGGCTCGACTCTGCTCGAGGCCGCGGGTGCGCTCCAGGACCAACCCTTCGAGGTTGGCCCGAGTTTCCTCCAGTTCCTGGATGGTTTCCATGAGCTGCCCTGTCCGCTCCTCCACCCTCGACTCCAGCAGCCGATTCTGTTCGCGAATCTCGTGCCGAGAGGCCCGCAAGCGATCCGTCATCATGTTGAAGTTATGACTGAGATCGCCCAGTTCATCGCGATTCGACACCACCACGCGCTCTCCGTCGAGACGTCCCTGGGCCACCTGCTGCGCGGCCATCGTGAGGCTTTGCAGGGGACGAATGTAGAAGCGCCCCAGCACGAAGAAGATCCCCACCGCCAATGCCGTCAAGGTCAGGCCTTGCATCATGCCCAGCATCATGGTCTGGTTCACCGCCTTCTGGATCTCTTCGGTCGTGAAACCCAGTACCAGCGTGCCCACGCGATTTGGATAAGGCTCCCGGAAAAAGATCGGCGCCGTGGACACCAGCAGTGCTTCGGGACCGGGATGGGCCAAGGCCTGGCTGCGTCCTTCGTTCAGGCTGTAGTGCTTGGCCCAGATCGGCGTGGAAGGCGTAGCATCGATCTGGCGGCCACGGTCGTCGTACACCGCGCTGAAATGAAAAGCGGGAATGTTTTTCACGCCCTCCAGCACCTTGGCGATTTCTTCGGCATTGCCCATGGCCAGCGGCAAACTGAGGGCCGAACTGGCAGTCTCGGCCACCTGCCGCGCGCTTTGAAGGGCCTGAGCGCGAATCTGCCGTTCCATTTGCTTGGGATAGACCCGGGTGTGCAGGTAGGTCGCCCCCAGCACCAGGAGGCCCGTGATCAGCAGAAACTTTGCTCGGATCGAAAGGCGGGGCATGAAAAGCAGTCTATCCCGCCCTGAAAAAATGGAAACGGCCCGCGCCGTACCGCCGGGATTCCAGGGGTTCGAAAGACTCCGCTTCGGGCAACTCCGTCTTGGCGTCCGTCTCCCACACCAGCAGCCCTCCCGGCTGCAGCCACAGGCGAAGCCTTGGGGTCAGCCGCGTGAAACAAGCGGCGGAGTGTTCGTAGGGCGGATCGGCGAAGATCACCGCCAGATCCTGAAAGGCGTCTTCCTTCAAACCCAAAGCGTCCTGGCGCAGGATGCGCACGGAGGTCCCCTTGGCATTGGCTTGGACCAACCCCAGAGCCGCCGCCTCCTTTTCCACGCAGATCACGGGATCGTACCCCCGCGACCAGGCCTCCACCGCCACGGCCCCGGTGCCCGCGAAAAGATCCAGGAAGCCCCCCTGGGGCCAGGCCTGAAGGATGGAAAAAAGAGCTTCCCGCGCCCGATCGGCCGTGGGACGAACGCGGCGCTCGCCCTCTGGAGGGGCCTGAAGCCGCCTGCCTTTCAGGGTTCCCGCAATGATTCGCACGGCAGGGCGTGGCTCAGTACGCCCACTTCAACAGCATGCCGCCCCAGCTGAAGCCGGCGCCGAAAGCGGCGAAAACCACGTAATCGCCCTTTTTCACCATGCCTTTTTCAAGGGATTGATGCAGGGCCGTAGGAATGGTGGCCGAGGTGGTGTTGGCGTAGTAGGCGATGTTGTTGGCCATGCGCTCCAGCGGCAATTCCAGGCGCTTGGCGGCCGCTTCCATGATGCGATTGTTGGCCTGATGAGGCACGAAGAGCTTCAGGTCCTTGGGGTCCACGCCGTTGCGATCCAGCATCACGCGGCTGATCTCGGCCATGTCGCGCACGGCATTCTTGTAGACCTCTTGGCCATGTTGATGGATGCAATGTTCATTGGCGGCCACGGTTTCCGCCGTAGCGGGCTTGAGGGAACCTCCCGCAGGCATGTAGAGGAAGGGCGCTCCTCGCCCATCCAGCCGATGTTCGAAATCGAGGATGCCCAGCCCCTCCTCCACTTCTTCCACGATGGCCGCACCCGCGCCATCCCCGAAGAGCACGATGGTGTTGCGATCCTTCTTATCCGCAATGGAGGTCATCACGTCGCAGCCCACCACCGCCACACGCTTGCACGCTCCCGAAGACACCAACCCGGCGGCGGTGCTGAGCCCAAAGATGAAGCTCGAACAGGCAGCATTGAGATCGAAACCATAGGCCCGACTGGCGCCGCTCTTGGTCTGGATCAAGGCCGCCGTGCAGGGGAAAAGCATGTCCGGCGTCACGGTGCAGGCCACGATGGCATCCAGATCATCGGCCTTGAGCCCTCGCCGTTCCAAGGCCATTTCCAGGGCCTTCGCGCCCAGATCCGAGGAACCTACACCCGGTTCCACCCATCGACGCTCGTGAATGCCGGTTCGGGATACGATCCATTCATTGCTGGTGTCCACCATCTTCGAGAGCTCGTGGTTGTCCACGATACGCTCGGGATAGTACTGCCCGGTGGCGGTGATACCAACGGATTTGGCGTAGCGCCGAGTGGGACCGTACGAGGAATCCTGGGTCAAGGCAAACTCCTTGGAAGGCTCAAACATCAAAGCTTCGATTATGCCGCAGGGCTTGCCGTTCCTGAAGAGAAAAGGGCCAAACGCATGGAAAGACAAGCTTTTCATAACGCCTGACGATCACCGAAAAACCCCTCCCACAAGACCTGGAGACGGGTTCTCCCTGCGGCCTTCTCCTTGGAAGAATCGCTTTGGAACGGCGCCGAAAAACGAGCGATGGGCAGAGCGTATCCCTCCCGGGGAAAGCGGCGACTTTATCAAACCTTAAAAATAACCAATCAGTTATACAATTCTATATTTTTCCGCTTGAAAACCATTCCCGATGGGTAGATCCTCTATGTGCCTCTTGAGGCATCTGGAGCGGATCGTGACTCCCTGTTTTCCAAGCCAAATCGCATTGCAGCGTTGGTTCCCGACCTTCCTTGAAAGGATCGGAGAGCCTACACCATTCACCTCTACCGGCCTCGCTTGAGGCCACCACTGCGCGTTCGCGCACGAAAGGAACTCCATGCGTGTTGCTTCTCTCGTCACCTTGGTCGCTCTGGCGGCGGCCCTGCCCCTCGCCGCCCAGGGCAGCGACACCCGGGGCAAGTTCTTCTTCCGAAAGGACTGCAAGTCCTGCCACGTGGCGGGCAAAGGCTCCGACCTGACCCCTCTTTCCAAGACCCAGGCCCAGTGGAAAAAGTTCTTCGAGGCTGGCAAGCATGGCAAGGATCCCCTCTCCAAGCTGGGCACTCCCGCCAAGCTGCTGGACATCAAGACCTTCCTCGTGAATCACGCTTCCGATTCTCCGCAGCCTGAAACCTGCGGCGGTTGATCCGTTCCAACTCACCTCACTCAGGAGATTTCCATGCGAATGACACGCCTCGCCTTCGGCTTGCTCGCAGGCCTTGTTCCTCTCGCGGCTCAGAGCCCCGAACCTGACCTCAAGCAGCAGTTGAAAGACCTCAAGGCCCAGGTGACCGCCCTGGAAGAAAAAGCCAAGGAGCAGGAAAAGGCCCTCACCAAGGTGGAAACCAGGACCGCCCAAAACGCCATCGCCTGGGGCGGCGACCTGCGCACCCGTTTCGATAGCCAGCAGTGGCACTTCAAGCCCTACCAGCAGTTCCAGGGCTTCGTGCAGACCCCAGCGGGCGCCCCCTGGCCCTATCCCTTCTATCCCGTCACGGCCTCCGTGCCTGCCCAGGATTGGGACAACTCCGTGCAGTGGAGCACGCGCCTTCGCCTGCGCATGACGATCAACATCAACGAGCACGCCAAGATCATGGGCCGCCTCACGATGTACAAGGTCCACGGCGGCGCGGATGTGCCCATCTTCAACGGAAACCCCAGCACCGTGGCCAACTCCTTCAATAGCGGGAAGGTGCCCACCAACGACGTGCTGCACGTGGAACGCGCCAGCTTCGTCTATGACTGGCCGGAACTGGGCGTCCTTTCCATCGGTCGCCAAAACACCTCCGACGGCCCGCCCATGGAAGTGCGTGAAGCCACCGAGCGCCAGGCCACGCCCCAGGCTCTGGCCGTGAACGCCATGGTGGACGGCATCGGCTGGAAGTTCCATCTGGACAAGATGGGCCTGCCGGAACACACCCTCCTGGGTCTCTGCTATGGCATCGGCTATGAGAGCGGCTTCGGCGGCGGCGGCGCGGTGAAAGCCAACGCGGTCGTGGCGGGCTTCAACTTCTCCAACGCCACCATGGCCAATCCCGGCAATGTGACCCAGGTCGTGCGTCCCGTGGGGCCGCTCAAGGACAGCACCGTCCTGGGCGCCATGTTCGACATGCCGCTGCTTTTCGAAGCCTTCGGCGCCGTTCATGCCGCGAACTTCTACCTGGGCTACAACCGCTTCGGCAACATGACGGATATCCCCTTCGGCTCGCTGCAGAACTTCCCCGTGCCTCCCATGCCAGGCATGGGCGGCATGCCCGGCGTGCAGATGGTGACCGCCACCAACAACCTGGGCGACATGGATCAGTGGACCGCCACCTGGAAGCACAAGGTGGGCGACACCTTCACCTACTTCGCCTCCTTCGGCTACATCAAGAGCCATCCCAACGGCAAGGAAAGCCAGTACGGCGCCTACTGGAACATGCCTGCTGGCATGGGCGGCCCCGACACGCAGCTGACGGGCTTTGGCGGCCTCCTGGGCGATCCCAAGGCCAGCCACACGGCCACCGCGTACTACGCCGGTCTGCGCTGGGATCCCACGGAGGCCTGGGGCTTCGGCCTCGAGTTCAACCATGGCTCGCCGCGCTGGTTCACCTATAGCCCGGCCACCGGCGAAGCCACGGAGAAGCTCTCCACCCGCGGCGACGTGATCGAAGCCTACGCGGCCTGGCAGTTCACCAAGAACGTGATCCTGAAGCTGGGTTACCAGGACTTCAGCTACACCCACGCCTTCAGCGGCTGGCACATTGCGCCCACGCCGATGCAGGGCACCTTCGAAGACGCTTACGATCTCTCGAAGAACCCCATGCTGCAGTACGCATCCCCCGCTTCCATCAAGAACACCTACCTGTCTCTGGAAGTGCGTTTCTAGTTGTTTTCGCGGCGGAGGCGCTCCTGGGAGCGCCTCCGCTCTGTCGCGTCCTGAAGAACCAAGAGACGACTCCGCGCCGCCTCTGGAGGAACCCCGATGAAACGAATGCTGTTGATCTTGTCTGCGGTGGGCGGAGCTCTCTTGGCCGCCTGGTTTCTCACGTTCTCCGGATCGGTGAGGAATCAGACCATGTCCACGGCCATCAAGCGCGCGCCCGTGAACCCTGCGGCCACCCGCACCAAGGCTCACCTCGATCATCGCCCCTTCTTCACCAAGCCCATGGCCACGGGGCCTGAAGTCACCGCGCGGTGTCTGGAATGCCACAAAGAGGCGGCCGCCCAGGTCATGAAAACTCCTCACTGGCTCTGGATCAGCGGCGACGTGCAGCGCAACGGCAAGACGGTTCTCACGGGCAAGCGGAACCTCATGAACAACTTCTGCATCAGCGTTTCCGGCAACTGGAACACCTGCACCAAGTGCCACGCGGGCTATGGCTGGGGCCAGAAGGACTACGACTTCACCAAGGCCGAAAACGTGGATTGCCTGGTCTGCCACGACGGCACCGGCACGTACGTCAAAAGCAACCAGGGTCTTCCCGGAAAGAAGGTGGATCTGGCGGCGGTGGCAGGCAGTGTGCGGGTTCCCCATCGGGAGAACTGCGGTGCGTGCCACTTCAACGGCGGCGGTGGCATGGGCGTGAAGCACGGAGATCTGGACAACTCCCTGCTCCATCCCAATGAGGATACCGATGTGCACATGGCACGCCTTGGCTTCCAATGCATCGACTGCCACACCACCCGCGAACACCTCGTCGCGGGCAAGTTCAACACCACCTATACCAATCTCACGCGCGCCGCTCGGTTCGATTGCGCCGATTGCCATTCGCAGACGCCCCACGGGGACGCGCAGTTGAACAACCACGTGCGTCGCATCGCCTGCCAGACCTGTCACATCCCTCAGTATTCGCGCCGCTTCCCCACGAAGATGACCTGGGATTGGTCCAAAGCGGGCGACTTCAACCGCAATGAAGATGCCCATGACTACTTGATCATCAAGGGTGAATTCAAGTACGAGCAGAACGTCGTGCCTCAGTACGCCTGGTACAACGGCCGCATGGACCGCTACATCATGGGCGACCGCATCGCGACGGAGCCCCTGAACATGAACCGGCCTCTGGGTTCCAAGGACGACCCCGACGCGAAAATCTGGCCTTTCAAGATCCATCGCGGCAAACAGATCTACGACCCCATCAACCGCGTGCTGATTCCGCCCGTCACCAGCGGCGAAGGCGGCTTCTGGTCCGATTTCGACTGGAACTTCGCGGCCCGCAAAGGCATGGAAGTGGCTGGCCTTCCCTACAGCGGAACCCACAGCTTCATCTCCACGCAAATGTATTGGCCCATCAACCACATGACCGCTCCGGCCAAGAAGGCCCTGACCTGCAACCGCTGCCATTCGAAGGATGGCCAGATGGACTGGAAGGCCCTGGGCTTCGATGGAGATCCCGTGGGAGGAACTCGCCATGACCGCTAGACCTCACCTCAATCCCTATGTCGCAGGCGTGCTCCTGGGTGGATTGGTGTTCCTGGCCTTCGCCCTCACCCAAAACGGAATCTGCACCTTCAGCTCCGTGCGCCACTTCGATGTGGCCCTGCTGCAGGCCCTGGGAGGCCGCCACCCCAACCACGTGGGCTATTTCGCCATGACCGGCACCAGCGTGCTTTCGGCCCTCAATCACCCGGCCATTTCCATGGGGCTCGGCCTCCTGGGAGGCGCGATGCTGGTCGCCTGGCGCCACCGTCGGCTCAAGCTCGAAGTGCTTCGCCCAGACGCCATGACCGTGCGAACCCGGCTGCTGCTCGCAGCCCTGGGAGGGGCCCTGGTGGGCTTCGGAGCCGCCATGGCTCGAGGCTGCCTGGCGGGACAGTTCCTCAGCGGCGCTTCGCTGCTTTCGCTGGGCGGCTGGATCGTGGCCCTGAGCCTGATGGGCACGGCTTTTCTCATGGCGCGGGTGGTCCGCCGGATCTGGAACTAGGAGATGACGATGCTGCCTCTGGAATCCGCCGCACTGAAGCATCCGTTGCTCGTCAATCACCTGCTGGCCTTGGGCCTGGGCCTCGGCTTCGGCGCCGTGCTGGAATGGGCCGGACTGGGCGACGCCCGACGCCAAGCCGCCGCCCTTGACCGTCGCGATTTCTCCTCCCTGAAGGTCCTGCTCACCGCTGTGCTCACCACCTGCCTGCTGGCTTTCCTTGGATCGTCCCTGGGTTGGCTGGATCTCTCCCGGCTTCATGTCGCGCCTTCCCATGTGTGGCCCGGCGTTCTGGGCGGCATGCTCATGGGCCTGGGGCTCGCTTTCAGCGGCCACTGCCTGAGCACGGCCCTGGCCGCCGCCGGTAGCCTCAAGCTCGATGGTCTGGTCTTTCTTCTGGGAAGCCTCGTGGGCCTCTGGCTCTTCGGGGAAAGCCTGTGGAGCTTCAAAGGGTTCTGGAACGGCTCCGTGGCGCAGCATTCAAGTCTGCCAAGCGCCTTCGGCTGGTCCGTGGGCTTTACGGTGGTCGCGTTCACGTTGGCCGGGCTGGCGCTGTTCCTCCTCATGGAAAGACAGGAAGGCACCAAGCCGCTGGCCTCGCGAACCTTCCTGTGGATCGGCTCCATGGCGGTGGCGGCTTCGCTGATGGTCTGGATCAAGGGGCAACCCACCCCTGAACAGACCTGGAAGCACATTCGCGCGGAGAACCAGCCCCTGCTGGACAATCGCAGCGTCTTCATCAACGCCCTGGACTGGGCCAAGGTCAACCTGGATCCCAAGCTGGGCCTCATCACGGTGGATCTGCGCCCCGCTCCCGCCTTCGAGGCCTTCCATCTGGACGGCGCACGTCTGTGGGTGCCGGGCGCGGAAAAGAAACTTCTCGCCGAGCTTGAGAATGCCGCCGACCCCAGCGCCGTGGTGCTGGTCGCCGACGACGAAGCCCTCGCGGTCCAGGTGTGGCAGCGGCTCCGAGCGCAGAAAGTGTCCAATCTCTACATCCTCGAGGGAGGCATGGCCGCCTGGAAGCAGCAGTTCTCCAGCATCCACCTCGACCATTTCGATCTCGCCAAGCCCTCCGCCGAAGCCCTGGCCACGTTCCCGCCTGAGGCCTTCACCCAGCGCCTGAAGATCGAACCATCCCGCGCCGCTTCGCCTCTGTACTGCACCGCCCACTGAGTTCCGGCATCCCTTCCTCCTGGGAGTTCTCCCGATGCGCTTTCGCCCCATTCTGCTTTCCCGATTGATCGCCCTGTGGTCCGCCATTGTGGCCGTCAGCCTGTTCGCCGCGCCCACCGGCCCTGCAGGCCTGCCCGACTGCTACAGCTGCCATGAGAAGACCGTTCATGCGCAGGAGTACGCCAAGTCGTCCCATCGCGATCTGAGCTGCACCGCCTGCCATCAGGTGGTGTCCTTGAACCCTGCCGCCAAGACCGCTCCGGGCGAGCGAAAAGTCTGCATCGCCACCTACGGGAAGATGGATTGCGCCAGGTGCCACAAGCCCGAAGCGCAGGAACACGCCACCAGCGTCCACAACGGCCAGCGTTTGCCGGTCTCCTGCGCCAAGTGCCACGCGGGCATCCACCGCTTCCAGTCCGCCAAGGGCGACAAGCTGGTGGCGGCGCGGATGTGTTCCACCTGCCACACCCGCCAGCACGACTACTTCGATTCCATTCATTTCCAGAACCTGAAGAAGGGAAATCTCGATTCACCCACCTGCATCGACTGCCACGGTCGCCACAACAT
>JAJTBC010000067.1 GCA_021287085.1 Bacillota bacterium
GGATCCCGTGTACGAACGGGATGGCATCGACCTCCATCGCAAGCTGGAAGTGCCCTGGGCGCTGCTGACGCTGGGCGGCGAACTGCCCGTGGAAACCCTCTACGGCCAGG
This sequence comes from Bacillota bacterium, assembly GCA_021287085.1. Taxonomy (GTDB): domain Bacteria; phylum Acidobacteriota; class Holophagae; order Holophagales; family Holophagaceae; genus JAYREN01. The sequence goes on from JAJTBC010000067.1 coordinate 111, forward strand.
ATTCCATCAAGCTCGCCAAGGGTACGTCCGCAGACCATATCGTTCGCCTGCCCAATGCCGGCGTACCTCGCCTGAGGCGATCCGGCCGCGGCGATCTCTACCTGCATCTGCGCGCCGAAGTGCCTACGAATCTCTCCAGTGAACAGGAGCGCCTGGTACGGGAACTGCTGGCCCTCCAGCGGGAAGAAGGCACCGCCCCCGAAGACCAGGGCTTTCTTTCCAAGGTCTTTGGCGGGTCCGAGAAGAAGAAAAAGAAGAAAAAGCGGTAAACCAGTGCGGTTCCTCTAAACTCCCCTTCCTGGCGTCCCGTAACAGATTCTTATCCTCGCGAAAAGCCAGGGGGAGGCACCATGCGTAGGGTTTTTATCAATGCCCGCTCGAACGTGCGGAGCGGCTGGAAGGCCCTGCTCTTCATGCTCGCCTTCACGTTGGTTCTGCTTCCCTTCGTTCTTCCCATCCACGGCGTCCCACTGCTTCAGCGGTTTCCCTGGTGGTTGAACTCTGGTTGGGTCACCGTGGCGATCCTGGTGGGGCTGACGTTTTTGTTTCTGAAAATGGAAAAGCGCCCCTTTCGTTCCTCGGGGCTGGCGGTGGATCTTCCGTGGAGCAGGGAATGCCTTTGGGGCTTTCTCATCGGCGCGGGACTCATCGGGCTGGCAGCGGCCATGCTTTGGGCTTCGGGCGCGGTGGTGCTGCATCATCAAGCCAATACCAACGCAATGGTTCTGCTTTCAGGCGCTCTAATCTTTCTACCTGCCGCCATCTCCGAGGAATTGATTTTCCGCGGCTACCCCTTTCAGCGGATTGTGGAAGGCACGGGGCCTTGGCCCGCGCTCCTCGTCTTCGCCTTCTTTTTCGCTTTAACCCATTGGGGAAATCCTCACATGAGCGGGCAGATCAAGGTCATGGCTTCCCTCAACATCTTTCTGGCCGCGCTGTTGCTGGGCCTCAGCTATTTGCGAACCGGCCGCTTGGGACTGCCCATCGGCATCCATTTCGGATGGAATTGGGCCCAGGGCACCCTGCTAGGGTTCGGCGTCAGCGGGGGACAAATCCAAAGCTATTTTCGCCCAGTCTTTCAATCCGATCGCCTTTGGCTAACCGGCGGCCCCTTTGGCTTGGAGGCCAGCCTTCCCGGCGTACTCGTGTGCGCCGTAATGATGCTGATTCTGGTGCGATGGAAACCCATTCGCCAATCCAATCAAGATGCGTCGATAAATCGCAAAGAATAAAACAGGATGAATAGGATAGGCAGGATAAAAGCCCATAAAGAAATGGCCCCAGAAGGGGCCATTTCTCATCTTGCCTATCCTGCCATCCTGCTTATTCAGCCTTCCAGCTTCCCCTGTTTCCGGTAGGCGGCGAGGCCCCAACCCAGGAAGGCCAGCTCTGCCACGGCCACGAGCACCATCCACATGACCACGGGGGAATCGCCCATGCCATAGGAGTGCATGCCCGTGGAAAGCACGAAGTTCACACCCAGGTATGTCATGAGGATGGTCTGGAAGGCCAGGATGCTGATGGCCGCCACGCCGAATTTCCCGATCATGCGATCCAGCTTGGCGTGGAGGATGGCCATGTAGGCCAGCAGCGCCACCAGGGACCACACTTCCTTGGGATCCCATCCCCAGTAGCGGCCCCAGGAGGAGGCGGCCCACATGGAGCCCGTGAGGATGCCCGCCAGCAGGAAGATCGACCCCACGAAAATGTACCAATAGAGCAGGTAGTACATGCGCTCGGCCATGTCGCGGCGATGGGGCGCGAAAATGGTCACGCCGATCTGCATGTGCGCCACCACCAGGCCCAGGGCCAGGATCGAATAACCCACCATGATGATGGGCACGTGGATGGCCAGCCAGGCGGTGCCCGATAGCACCGGCGCCATGGGATGAATGAAGCGGTCGATGGGCAGCAGGTCTGTCAGCGCCATGGTGAGGGCGGCCATGAAGGCGGCGTTGAGCACCACCATGCGATTGCGCAGGAAGGCGAAGGCCACCACCGCGAACAGCCCTACACCCCAGGCCAGGAAGAGCAGCGATTCGTACATGTTGGAAGCGGGAATACGGTCGCCCACATGCCAGCGCAGCCAGATGCCGGAGGTCATCATGCCGAAGCCCGCCAGCAGCGTGGCGAAGGCGGCGATGTCCAGGGCCCTGTGGCGCTTGATCCAGGCGGCCACGGAAAGCACCAGGGATACGGCCAGGATGATCCAGGACCACCGCACGGGATTCAGTTCGTTGTAGAAGATCTCCTGCTCGATCTTCTGGGAAGTGGGCCAGCCCTGGAGCCGAGGCCCGGTCATGAGACGTTCCACCATGTCCGGCGAGATCACCTCCGGTTGACGCCACTGGGCCATGGGATCCCCCGCCACCGGAAGGGGCCGCACCAGTTCCCCGGAAAGGGCGGCCTTGAGGGCCAGCAAACGCTTTTCCATCTTTTCGGCGTCCTGCACCACCCCGGATCGAGGGCGCCCTTCCATCTCCATGCGATGGTACTGCTCCAGGTAGGTCAGGAAGATCTGGTTCTCCACCAGGGTGCGGAACGAAGCATGGCTGGTGCCTTTCGGGAGCCCCAGCGCCACGGCCAATTCCTTGGATTCCAGCTTCACCACGGGGGCGTCCACCGAGGCTCGCGGATCGAAGGTCCAGTCCGCCATGACGGCGGCCGCGTCCTGCCCCTTCCAGTGATGGGAACCCGTCACCGTCCACACCGTTTCCCGGGCCACGGTATCAAAGGGCATGGTGCGCCCGTCGTGCTGAATGGGCAGGCGCTTGAGGGTGCCCACCGTGGGCGCGGCGGAAGCGGTGAAGGCCGCCCCCAGCATCAGCAGCGCCACCAGGGCAGTCTTGCCGCCTTCCTTCGCCGACTCCAGGGCCGCTTTGGCGGCGGCTTCCTTGCTTTGGGCCATGCGCGTGAACAGCACCACAATCATGCCGCCCACCAGGGTGACGAAGCCCGCAAAGGCGATGTTTTGGCCGGGATCTTTGGAAACCGAAAGCACCGAGGCCTCGCGCCCCCCACTTTGCTGGTAGCTGGATTGGAAGAGCGTATAGCCGCGATAGGTCAAGGGGTGATTCATCCAGATCTTCGCCGGAAACACATAACCAGTCTGCAGATCACGGATTTCCACGTAGCTGGAGAACCCCGCCGGGCGCATGAGGCCAGGATAGGTATCCAGCACGAAATCCTTGAGTTTCACTTCGAAAGGAAGCTGATGAGAAGCGGTCACGTGGCCCGCATTGTCATGTTGTTCGATGAGGGAAGCGCGATCCCCTTCCCACATGCCCATCTGGCCTTCCACTTTGAAGAAGTAGGTGAGGGAGGCTCCCAGCATGATGAGGATCAGCGAGGCATGGGTGATGGCGAAGCCGATGCGGCGCTTGGCCCAGGGGAAGAGATCCACCAGGGAGAAGGTTACGTTCACCGCGAAAAGGGCTTGGAGTCCCAGGAACCACCAGGAGTAGTACACCAAGCGGCCCGCCACCTCGGCGTTGTTGCGCGTTTCCACGATGGTGCCCACGGAAAGGCCCAGCAGCAGAAGCACCAGCAGGATCACCGAGAGCTTGAGGGAGGCCAGATAGGCATAGAGCTTCTTCATGACACCATCCTGAAAAGACCCGCACCTAGAACGGCTTTGGGGCGTAAAACCTCAGTATGACAAGTTCCTTGGGAAAAGCATTCACCACGAAGTCACGAAGGACACAAAGGGGCACAAGGAAAAGCAGGGCCTGAGCTGGAGGACTTCCGAGATGGCCCAATGAGCGCGGATGTTTCGGCTTTTCTCCGTGAAAGCCTTGGGCCTCATCCTTTCATCCTGCCATCCCGTTTTTCACAAGGGCGAAAGCGGTCTATGCCTATCTGTGCTTTTGCCTGAGATAAGCCAAAGCCGTTCGGGGTGGTCTAGGGCAGGCTGGCATTCCCTGTTCTTTTTGATGGAATTCCAGCCACATTGACCGAAACATGGGTCATGGCCCTGGCCCCTTCCCTCAACCCTCAGGCGGCAAGCCCGCTGTACGTGCAGCTCCAGCAGCGGCTGCGGGGGCTGATCCAGGGGGGCGCCTGGAAGCCCGGCATGCGGCTTCCAGCGGTGCAGGATCTGGCCAGCCAGTTCCAGGTGCATCGCCTGACAGCCCTCAAGGCCATCGGCGGCTTGAAACGCACGGGCTGGGTGCAGACCGTCAACGGGCGCGGCACCTTCGTGGCGGAACGTCTGCCCCAACCCCCGGTGGAGGTGGAAGGCTTCCCCCTGGAAGGTTCAGCTTCGCGCATTCACGACGGCGAGCTGGGGCCGTGGCTGGGCGAAACCCTGGAACGAGCCCAGGACCGCCATCTGCTGAGCTTCTCGGCGGGATTTCCCCCGGCGGATCTGCTGCCCGGCGAAGCCCTGCGCCGCACGTACACCCGCACCATGAAGGAACTGGGCTCCGCGGCCTGGGCGTACTCGGCGCCCGCAGGCCATCCCGCTTACCTCAAAGCGGTGTCCCAATGGCTGGCAAGCGAGGGCGAACCGCTCCTACCCGGCTGGGGGCTGCGGGCCATTCCCGGCGCCCAATCGGGGCTGGCCCTGGCGGTGGAAGCCCTCACGGTGCCCGGCGACCGGGTGCTGGTGGAAAGCCCCTGCTACGTGGGCACCCTGGCGCTACTGAAGGCCATGGGCCG
>JAJTBC010000071.1 GCA_021287085.1 Bacillota bacterium
GCGACAGATGAAGGGCATCCTCCATTGGGATATCCGGGATCGCCTGGATCGTGTGAAAGCTCCGGTGCTGTTTCTGGCTGGAGCGCAGGATCTGTTGATGCCCCCTTGGAAGTGTGTGGAAACGGCCAAGCTGGTGAAGCATTCACGTTTCGAGATCGTGCCCGACGTGGGTCACGCCTTCCCGGTGGAAGATCCCAAAGCCTTCGCCGCACGGGTCACTGCTTTCATTTCGCAGCAGGAAGCGTCATAGGGTTGTCACAGGAAAAACCCTTAGCCGAAAGACCGTTCCTGCGGCATACTCAGTTGTTCATCCATCCAAGCGTCTTCGCTCGTTCTTCCAGGAAGGGCAGCCATGCCCAATGACCCCGTCGTTTCTCCCATTCTCAGCCTTCAGGAACTGAAGGATCAATCCATCGGTCGTCTCGCGGAAATGGCCAAGACCTATGGGGTGGCCAATCCGCTTTCGCTGCGCAAGCAGGAATTGATCTTCCGCATCCTGGAAGCCCAGGCCACCCAGGACGGCATGTTCTTCGCCGAAGGCGTGCTGGAAGTGCTGCCCGAAGGCTTCGGTTTTCTGAGGGCACCGGAATACAACTACCTGGCCGGCTCCGATGACATCTACGTATCCCCCAGCCAGATCCGCAAGTTCGGCCTGCGCAGCGGCGATACGCTCTCAGGCATGGTGCGGCCGCCCAAGGGCGACGAAAAGTTCTTTGCGCTGCTGCGCATCGACGCCATCAATTTCGACCCGCCGCCCACGGCCAGGGATCGCATCCACTTCGACAGCCTGGTGCCGGTCTATCCCACTCAGCTGCTGAAGATGGAGCGGGAAGCGCAGGAAGTCTCCACGCGGGTGCTGGATCTCATGGCGCCTCTGGGCAAGGGCCAGCGCGCCCTCATCGTGGCGCCGCCGCGCACGGGCAAGACTGTGCTGCTGCAGAACATCGCCAATTCCATCACGGCCAATCACCCCGAAGTGTTTCTCATCGTGCTGCTCATCGACGAGCGCCCCGAAGAAGTGACGGACATGGAGCGCCACGTCAAAGGTGAGGTGATCTCCAGCACCTTCGACGAGCCTGCCACGCGCCACGTGCAGGTGGCGGAAATGGTCATCGAAAAGGCCAAGCGCCTGGTGGAGCACAAGAAGGACGTGGTCATCCTGCTGGATTCCATCACACGGTTGGCGCGGGCCTACAACACGGTGGTGCCGCCCAGCGGCAAAGTGCTTTCGGGCGGCGTGGACAGCAACGCGCTGCAGCGGCCCAAGCGCTTCTTCGGTGCGGCGCGCAACATCGAGGATGGCGGAAGCCTCACCATCATCGCCACGGCCCTCATTGAAACCGGCAGCCGCATGGACGATGTGATCTTCGAAGAGTTCAAGGGCACCGGCAACAGCGAAATCGTGCTGGACCGCAAGCTCAGCGACAAGCGCATCTTCCCCTCCATGGATATCTTCAAGAGCGGCACGCGCAAAGAAGACCTGCTCATCGACGCCGCCAAGATGCAGAAGATCTGGGTGCTCCGCAAGGTGCTGGCCGGTTCGGGGCCCGTGGAAAGCATGGAGCTGCTGCTGGATCGCCTGGGCAAGACCAAGGGCAACGACGAATTCCTGGCCAATCTGCAAGAACCGCCACCCCGCAAGTAGCGTTCGCGCCATCGCTCAATCTTGGCTCAGTCATCGCTCAACCCGCACGACTCCGTTACTCTGAAAGGTCGTCGGAGTCGTTCTTTCCATGCTTGCTTCCTTCAATCACGCCCATCTTCGCTTCGGTCCCCACGAAGTCCTCAAGGACGTGACCTGGGCGCTCCAGGAGGATGAATGCTGGGGCGTGATCGGCCGCAACGGCGCGGGCAAGAGCACGCTTTTTAAAGTGCTGCTGGGTGAGCTGGAACTGGATGGGGGCAGCGCCGTGCGGCCCACCAAGGAGCGCGGCATCCGCATGGGCCACTACGCCCAGGATCTCGAACCCCAGACCGATGGCAGCGTGCTGGAAGAGACGCTCTCGGCCTTCGGCGACGTGAACGCGCTTCAGCGCACCATTCACGAGTTGGAACATCGCATGTCCGAAGGCGGCGATGGCCTGGAAGCGGTGATGCACGAGTACCAGCTCGCCACCGAAGCCTTCGAGCGCCTCGACGGATTCTCCATCCGGGCGCGGGCCGAAAGCATTCTCTTCGCCCTGGGCTTCGCGCCGGAGCTGCTGGAGAAGAACATCCATGAACTGAGTGGCGGGCAGAAGAGTCGCGTGATGCTGGCCAAGGCCATCCTCCAGGGCCAGGATCTGCTGCTGCTGGACGAACCCACCAACCATCTGGATCTGCCCAGCCTGCGCTGGCTGGAGCGCTTTCTCAACGACACCACCGCCACGGTGGCGGTCATCAGCCACGACCGCTATTTTCTCGACGGCGTGGCCACCAGCATTCTCGAACTGGAAAGCGGCCGCTCTCGGGTGTACGAAGGCAACTACACCGAGTTCATGGAGAAGAAGGAACAGGAACTGGAGATCGCCGAGCGCCATTTCGAGCAGCAGCAGAGCTACATCAAGCGCCAGGAAGAATACATCCGCCGCAACATCGCGGGCCAGAACACGAAACAGGCCAGGGGCCGTCGCACCCATCTGCAAAAACTTCAGCGCCTCGACAAGCCCTTGCGGGATCGCCGCAAGGTGAAGTTCAGCTTCAGCGAAACCCAGCGCAGCGGCGATACGGCGCTGGTGCTGGACCAGGTGCAGGTGGGCTGGGAGGGCGTGCCTCTTTTCGACCCTCTCGAACACGTGCAGGTGAAGCGCGGCCAGAAGCTCGCCATTGTGGGTTTCAACGGCACGGGCAAATCCACGCTGTTGAAGGCCATCGCCGAGGAGATCCCTTTCATCGCGGGCACCTGTCGCTTGGGCAGTCAGGTAAAACTGGGCTATTTCGATCAGCACCATCGCAACCTCGATGCCCGCAACACCGTGTTCCAGCAGATCCAGGCCGTGATTCCCATGGCGCCGAAACAGGACGTGCTGGGCTTTCTCGCCAAGTTCCAGTTCCGGGGCGACGACGTGGACAAGCCGGTGACGGTGCTTTCCGGCGGCGAGCGGGCGCGGCTTTCCGTGGCGACGCTCATCCGCGAAGGCGTCAATCTTCTGCTGCTGGACGAGCCCACCAACCACATGGATATCCAGTCCATGGAGGCCATGGAGGATACGATCCTCAGCTTCACGGGCGCGGTGGTGGTGGTCACCCACGACCGCTACCTGCTGGGCCGCGTAGCCGATTCGCTGCTGCGCATCCACGAAGGCCGTGGCGAATTGCGCGAAGGCAGCTACGAGGATCATCAGGCCTGGGTGGATCTGGATCTGGGCCACGAGCCTGCAGAGGAGGAAGAGGCCGCCGCGCCGCCGGTCAAAGCGAAGGAGCCCAAAAAGGAGCCGCCGCCCAAGCCCATCTCCATCGACAAGGAGCGCCAGCGGGCCCTGAAGCGTCTGGAACGCCATGCCGCCGAAGCTGAAGCCAAAGTGACCGACCTGGAAACCAAGGTCGCCACATTCAACGCCGAGCTGGCCGCCATCGATCCTACGGACTGGCAAGCCTTCCAAGAAAAACTCGATGCGCTCAAAGTCGTCGAAACGGAGCTCGCCTATGCCCTTTCCGAATGGGAAGAGAAACAGCAGGCTTTGGAAGAAGCGAAGGTAGAGGATTGAAGGGCAGGGGCCTTGAATCGTACGTGGCCGAAAAAGCGGAACGCCATTTGGTCATCGACCATCGGGAACGATTTACCTTGGTGGCAGGGCCTCGCTGCGCAGGCCGATGCTTCTGAAGGGGATGGGCTGAAAACCAGGAATAGCTAGGGCTGGCGAGTCACTCCGTAGGGTGAGATCCAGATGAGATTCGTCCACGAACAGCGGATCCTGGTTGGCCACGTTGTCCTTCTGCTCTCGATACCAAGTCATGGGTGCCGTGTCCAAGATCCAGCGATCGTTGGCGTAGCCGAAATTGCGCGAGAACACGCAGCCCTGCGGATAGAGCCACGGATTGCCGTTGTTGGCGGTAACCACAGCCCAATCGTTGGGGATGGCCGCGCAGTTGGGGTAGCGACTGGCCCAGGGCTCCAGCTTGTAGTGCAGCGCCAAGAGATCGGTCAGCACGCCCCCTTGAACCCAATCCGGGTTGCCTGCCTTCCACGAGGTGTAAGCTCCGGTACTCGGTGCCAGGGCATCGCCGCATCGCACCATCAAGTTGTTCATCATGAGATTGTCCCGTCCACCGCCATGCTGAATGGCGTGGCCGCTTACACCATAAAGAATATTGCCGCTCATTTCGATGCCGCTTATCGCGTTATCGAGGTAGATCCCATGAACGCCCAATCCCCAGAAAATGCTGTTCACATGATGAATGAAGTTGTGCCGGATGACATTGCCACGGGCGCCCCAATCACGCCACGCATAGATGGCGCCTGCATCGCCGGTGGCGGTACACACGTTGCGGATCTCATTGAGCTCAATGAGATGATCGTTGCCGCCGAAAATAAGGGCGGAATGGGTCGCATCGTGAAAGAGATTGTGGCGCACAGTGATGCCCACTCCGCTGAGTCTGATGCCGGGGCTGTAAGTGTAGGCAAAGCGACCGAAGCCTTCGAACTCACAGTCTTCAATCCCATGGTCGCTGCGCGTCAAAGTTGGTCGATCCCCACCCGTCACGTAGATTCCAGTTTCTCCACTATCGATCAGATGACATTGCCTCACACGATGTCGGAAACCGCCGTTGATGAAGACTGCGGCCTTGCCTGCGTTTCGAAGCCAAAGCTGTCGCAGTTCAATCCCTGCGCCCCTGGTGATATCCACCAGTCCCGTGCGTGTGGATTCCAAGCTCATGTTTTGCAAACGCACACCTGTGGCGCTGTTGAAGTTGAAGAGCGGTCCATCGAACATGGATACCCGAATCTCGGCGCTAGAGAAATTTGCCGTAGGCCATAGGTAGAGGCGCCCCGTGGCGCGATCCAGGTACCATTCGCCGGGCTGGGTGAGCTCCTCCAGCAGATTCTCCGCGTACCAGGCCTGATCGCTTTGAATGCCGCCTGTGTCGCTTGTCAAGGGAGGGACGAGGCCCAATGTGATCTGCTTGGCCGGGGCATTGATCGAAGCGATGGGCAAGTGATCATCGGCCCAGTCGAAGGCCAAGTAGCCATGGATCCAGGCATCGGGTGCCGTGGTCCAGCGATTGAGACGATCACTGGCCATGGTGAAGGTGGTGGAGGTTCCCTTGCCGGCAACGGAAGCGAAGCCGTGATTGAAAGCCGTAGGTTCAACGAAAGCAGCGTTGCCAGAGGCGCCATTGGTCGGCGCCATGCTGCCGAAGTTGAGCTTGTAGAGGTACCACCACGGATCGGTGCCATTTGGGTAAGAACCCATGGCACTTGTGGTGAGGAACCATGCGATGTGCTGGATCCCCTGGAAGGACCAGGTAAGGCGATAGAGCCGATACTGTTTGCCTGCCACCAAACCTTCGCGTTCGAAGGCGGATACACCATCTTGAGTGCTCACCTTCCGGTAGTTTCCGGTCACATCGGGCGTCAGGTTCCCAAAAATCCGCACGCTCGAATCCTGCACCGTGGGCCGGGGCGTGTTCTGATCTGCATCGGGCCAGCGGGCCAGCGGTTGCACCTTTCCATTGATGGAGAGTTCCAAAGCGGCTTTGTTGTTGAATCCATAGCCTCGCGGCAGCAGCGTGCCATAGTCGCTGATGCCATGGGCCGGAAGGTCCACTTCTAGCACCGTTCCTTTGGCGCTGGCATCCAGCCGATTCCATACGGAAGAAGCGCTGGTGACGGGCGTGAACCAGGTAGCATCCAATGCGCGGCTACCGACCACGCGCACGGTTTCCCCTGGATACCCGCTCCACACCACGGGAATGGATTCGGTGCCGGAATCTTGAGTAGTCAGATCCAGCGTGGTGGTCCGGACATAAACCCCAGCTCGGAGCCATACCGCAATGCCTTTGCTGGGCAAGCCCTTGGCGAGTTCGGCCCGCACCATCGCACGCGCCTGCTCCAACGTGGCCAAAGGTTTGTCTGCGGTGCCTGGATTGGTATCGCTGCCGGCGGGACTCACGTAGATTTCGAAACCGTAGGCTCCCGGCCCTGGCCCCACGGGTGTTTGACCGCCGCCATTGGAGCCGCCGTCGCCAGAAGCACCTCCCCCGCAAGCCAGCAACATGAATCCCAGCCCGACAATCAAGACTAGGCGTGAAAAAAGCTGTGGCATTGCGGTCCTCCTCCTCGTTCAGTCTATCGGCTGTCCATTTGCTTTTATTACTTATGGCCATAGGCTCGCCTTGAGTGAAGTTCCCACATGGCCCAGCATTGGAATAGGGCTGCCGCCTTTATGGATATTCCAGTAGTCTGTTTCCTACCTTCACGGAGGACGGGATGAAACAGGCACACGGCGTCAAGGATTGGGCGCGTCTGATCTTCTTTTTCAGCGAAAACAAGATCAGCCTTACGGGCGTGGTGCTGACCACGGCTTCGGCCATC
>JAJTBC010000053.1 GCA_021287085.1 Bacillota bacterium
TCGATCAGATCAACGCTTTTGAGACCACGAAGTGAGCGAGCCCACCATGACCACCACGACTCCCACCACCGCTCCCACCAACAAAATCGGCCTCACCAAGCAGGACTACATGGGCGCCAAGTCCACGCTCTGCGCGGGCTGCGGCCATGACGCCATCACCGCCCAGATCATCCAGGCCGCCTGGGAAATGGGCGTGGAACCCCATCGCGTGGCGAAACTCTCCGGCATCGGCTGCTCCAGCAAAACGCCCACGTACTTCCTGAGCCGGGCCTGGGGCTTCAATTCCGTGCATGGCCGAGCCGCTGCCGTCTGCACCGGCGTGGCGCTGGCCAACCGCGAGCTGACCAACATCATCGCCAGCGGCGATGGCGATTCCATGTCCATCGGCATGGGCCAGTTCACGCACATGATCCGCCGCAACGTGCCCGTGGTCTACATCCTCGAAGACAACGGCGTGTACGGCCTCACCAAGGGCCAGTTCTCCGCCACCGCCGACGTGGGCTCCGTGCTGAAGAAGGGCGAAGTCAACGAGCTGCCGCCCATCGATCCCTGCACCCTGGCCATGGAACTGGGCTGCGGCTTCGTGGCCCGCGCCTTCAGCGGCAACCCCAAGCAGCTGAACACGCTGCTCAAGGCGGCCTTCGCCCATCGCGGCACCGCCCTCATCGACGTCATCAGCCCCTGCGTCACCTTCAACAATCACGAAGGCAGCACTCGTTCCTACAAGGTGGCCAAGGAAAAAGAAATGCCCCTGCAGGAACTGGGCTTCGTGCCCTACTTCGAACTGAACGAAGTTGAAATTCCCGCAGGTGAAGCGCGGGAAGTGACCTTCCCCGATGGCAGTCGCCTCACGCTCCGCGCCTTGACGGAGGACTACGACCCCACGGACCGCTACAAGGCCCAGCGCGCCATCCATCAGTCCCAGAGCGCCGGGGAATTCCTTACTGGATTGCTCTACGTTCAGCCCGACCGCCCCACGCTGCAGGATTACGTCCACATGGTGGACGAACCCCTGGCCCACATCTGCCAGGACAAGGTCAAGCCCAGCCCCGCCGTGTTGGCGGCCTGCATGGAAGAGCTGATGTAGCAGCGCCGAAAGGCGGAACCCTCACGAAGTCCAGGATCATCCTTGGTCCTGGACTTTGTTGCATTGGAAGGACTCGCCGCCACACGCTTTTCGCGCGATCTCTCGAAACGCCTCAGCGGCGCCCCGACCCCACAATGGGTTGAGTGGCCACGCCCGCGCCTGGAATCGCTCCGCTCTTCTTCTGCAGCTCCAACTGCATTTCGTAAGAGATGAACTGGTTGTACCAGACCGAAGGCACTGTGGGCGGGTGGAAGTTGCTGCCATACATGCCCATGAATTCAGACAACATCTGGCTGGTGATGGAGCAAGCCGCTCCTGCTTGGAAGGCATAGCGTGATACCGGCGCGAAGGCCAGATTCAATTCCCGCGCCTGGGCTTCAAAGCTTTCCCGCGAACGAGCGATCACTTCCACCGTGGCGCCGGGAACGATGCGTCCTCGGCGATCCTTCCACGCCTGGCCTCGCATTGGGGTGGCAACCCAATCCCGCCACGACGATCCCTCGAACCAACCTTGGGGTGCGGCCACGGCGCCGTGCCATCGCCATTCGCCATAGGGTCGAACGCTCCGCGCATCCTGGCCCTGGGCCACCACCGCCAGCCCCATCGCGCAAAGGATCCAACGAAGCCTCATGCCTTCAGCATGGGATTCAAACGACCACTTCGCAAGACGGCGCCCACGATCCTTCATCCGAATCCCACCTTGCCGCCCCGCGCCGCCCCCGTTAGACTGGATCTCCCATGGGGCTGTAGCTCAGCTGGGAGAGCGCTGCAATCGCACTGCAGAGGTCGTCAGTTCGATCCTGATCAGCTCCACCAAAACCGCCTGGAGGCTTCCGGGCGGTTTTTTTGTGGGTGGCTTTATTTGATGACGCATGAAAGTAAAAACTTACTTACACTATTACAGCCACCGGATCTGAGCATTCCAAGCCTTCCTTACCATCCGTCGCAGGTCCCCATGCCACGCCAACGCACCACGCCGCTCACTCGCACTGAAATCGCCGATGCCGCTATCCACCTCATCGGGGAGAGAGGCATCTCCGCCCTCACCACCACGGCTCTGGCCAAGGAACTGGGTGTATCCTCCGGCGCCCCGTTCCGCCATTTCGCTTCGCGAGACGAGATTCTCTGTGCGGTGGGGGAAAGGGTCGTGGAATTGATGGGGACGACGTTCCCCGATGAAGCCCTGCCCCCTTTGGAACGGCTTTCCCAGCTCTTCTTGTCCCGCATCCAGGCCGTCACGCGCCACGGGGGGGTTGCGCGAATCATTTTCTCCGACCAGTTTTCCAAGGCGCTTCCAGAACAAGCCTCCGCGCTGATCCAGGCCTTCATCGCCCGCACACGATCCTTCGCCCTGGAAGCCATTGCCCAGGGAGCGGCGTCGGGCCAAATCCGTCAGGATGTCCCGGCGGAACATCTTCTGGTGCTGTTCATCGGCACCATGCAGCACGCGGCCTTTCTTTCCGCCATGAACCGCAAGGGTGCCATGGCCGTTCCCGTGGCCCCGGAGAGCGTCATCGCGTCGATCCGAACCCTGCTGGAGCCCTCCCCCATCCATCCCGCCCCCTGACCCTTCCCTTGGCATCCCCTGTTCCTGCGAGGCCCCATGAACAAGAAAGCGCTCATCATTCCCGTCCTCCTCATTCCCGCCATCGCGCTCGGCGTCACCTGGTACCGCCACCGCGAGGCCATCAGCAAGCGCGAAACCATCTATGGCAACGTGGATATCCGCGAGGCGACCTTGTCCTTCCGGGTGGCAGGACGCGTGGCCGCCTTCCACGTGGATGAAGGAGCCGCCGTGAAAGCAGGGGAGGTATTGGCCTCCCTGGATCCCGAACCACTCCGCAACGCCCTGTCCGCCGCAGAGGGCACCGAAGGCGCCCTTGCTGCCCGCAACCGGCTATTCCATCGCGGGTATCGCTCCGAGGATGTGGAGCAGGCCAAAGCCCGTCTGGCCTCGGCCAAGGCCGCCCTCGAGGAGGCCGAGCGCCAGTTGGCTCGCCAGCGCAAACTTGTGCCCGAAGGCGTCGCCCCGCAAACCCTTCTGGATGCAGCCCAGACGGCCAGGGACCAGGCCGCTGCCCAGATGAAACTGAGCGAAGAGCAGGTGCGCGCCATGACGACGGGATTCCGCAAAGAGGAGGTGGCGGAATCCGATTCCCAATATCGTCAAGCCCAGGCCATGGCCGGAACGGCGCGCCTGGCCCTGCAGGATTCGGTGCTGAAGGCGCCCAGCGATGGCATCATCCTCACTCGGTCCATCGAAAAGGGCACCATGGTGCAGAGCGGCACTCCGGCCTTCAGCCTCTCGCTCACGGATCCCATCTGGGTGCGCGCCTATGTCAGCGAGGCGCAACTCGGCCTATTCGCGCCGGGCGCCAAGGTCACCCTGCACACCGATGCGCGACCCGACAAAGCCTACCGAGGCATCGTGGGCTTCGTTTCCCCCACGGCGGAATTCACCCCCAAACCTGTGGAGACGCCGGATCTGCGAACGTCCCTGGTCTATCGACTGCGCATTCGCGTGGAGGATGGCGACGCGCTGCTCCGACAAGGCATGCCCGTGACGGTGAGGCTGGCGAAATGAACGCTCCCCAGGCGACGGAATCCGCCCTGGAGGTGGTGGATCTGGTGAAGAGCTTCGATCCGGGGCTCCCCCCGGCGCTGGATCATCTCACCACGCAGTTCCAGCCCGGCGCCATCACAGGATTGGTGGGACCGGACGGCGCGGGCAAGACCACGCTGCTCCGCACCCTCGCAGGTCTGCTCCGCCCCAGCCAAGGCCAGGTGCGGGTTCTCGGCCTGGACCCGTTCACCCAGGGCGATCACCTTCGGCACCAGATCGGCTACATGCCCCAGCGCTTTGGCCTCTACGAAGACCTGACCGTGCTCGAAAACCTCGTGCTGTATGCGGATCTGAGGAACGTCACGGGCGAAGCGCGAGAACAGAGCTTCAAGCAGATGTTGGCCTTCACGGATCTCACACGGTTCACCGAGCGTCCGGCCGGGAAATTGTCGGGTGGCATGAAACAGAAGCTGGGGCTGGCCTGCACACTCCTCGGTTCGCCTCAGGTGCTGCTGCTGGACGAGCCAGGCGTGGGTGTCGATCCCATTTCCCGGCGCGAGCTCTGGCGCATGGTGCGCGAGTTGGCGAGCAGCGGCCTGACCATCCTCTGGAGCACGGCCTACCTGGACGAGGCCGAGCGCTGCGACGATGTGCGGCTGATGAGTGCCGGCCGCATTCTCGCCAGCGGAAGCCCCAAGACCTTGATGGATGAGATGCAGGGCCGCTGCGTGGCCGTGACC
>JAJTBC010000076.1 GCA_021287085.1 Bacillota bacterium
GACGCCATCACCATCGATCTCTCCGCGACCGAGGGCAGCGATCCCCACGGCGGCGGCGTGGATTGGGTGGGCGTGAAACTCGGTACGGTGACGGTGGAACCCTCCACCCTCGGCGTGGTGGGAGGGCAATGGGCCAATCTCCCCAAACCCACCAACTGGACGATTGAAGGCCTCGGGGTGCGCGGCGAAATGGACACCGGCTCGTGGCAGTCGGACTACCGTAGCGGCCACCTTGCCATCGAGAACATCCACTTCAAGGGCACGAAGGAAGGTCATTACTCCGCCTCCTACAAGAACGTGGAAATCCGCTCGCCCTGGTTCAAGGAGCCCGTTCGCGGCAATGCCACGTGGTTCAAGGCGGAAGGCGGGAACTACAAGCTGAACCTGGATGGCATCCACGCCGACAAGCGGCCATCCCTGGCCGGCGGCGCTCTCACGCTGGAACCGCTCGATCTGCAGTTCGTCAAGATCGAGAATGGAGGACTGCTGCTGCAGGGGCGTGCCCATCTCACGCTCCAGGCGGAAGGGAAACACTTCGCCACCTTCGATGCGGAGCGCGTGGGCTATGGGCTGGATGGGCTTCTCTACTTCGGAGATGACGGCAAGTCCAGCATGACGGTTCCCCTGCACGGCAACGCCACGCTGGGTTCCACGCCAGCGGAACTCCAGAAGGCTCTCCTCACGGCGGGTCCCAAAGAGAATCTCCTGAAAGTCGATGTCGACACACGGCTGCGCCTTTCGGCCAATCCGGTGTTGCCCTCCGCCCCCACCAGCCTGCACTACGCCATGAAGAGCGGGGGTTCGCCCGGAGTCTTCAGTGCGCCGGAAGTACAGGTGGATCCCTTCTCCATGGATGTGGCCTTCCCCATGGGCTCCCCATCCATGACCGCCAAGATCAACACCAACTACACCGGGAAGCAATCGGGACAAGCCGAGAGCGCCATGTCCGCCGATGGAATCTCCGGCGGAGCTCCCTCCATCTCCAGCAACCGCTTTGCGGGTGAGGTGGATCTGGCCATGTTTGGGGGCTCCCCGCTGAAGGCGAAGTTCGTTCTGGGCTACGACCAGGGCAAAGACTACTTTGCCACCCGCGTGGATGTCCCCATGGGACGCGCCGGCGTGGTGATCATCCCCGAAATCCTTACGCTGTACCGCTTGAGCGGAGGCTTTGCCTACAACTTCGGCGATGACGTGTTCAAAGACGGAGGCTCGGTGCTGAAAGCCAAGCCCGACTTCAAGGGCGTTACACAGCTCATGGCGGGAGCCCGCCTGGGCTCCGCTGACCAATTCATCTATACGCTCGATGGCCAGTTGGTGATCGGGTCCTCAGGCACTGCCCGCATGGATTTCGGCGCCTGGGTCTGTTCGATGAATCCTTCGGGCAATCCGCCGCTGCGCGGGCAGCTTTCCTACACCAACGGCACCTTCGATGGCGCACTGTGGGGAGGCTTCCACTACCTGGGCGACATGGTTGCCATCGACCTGGGTTCCAGCAAGGAAACGGCTGCCTGCAGTCTGCACTTCGGCGGCGGGGAATGGCACATCTACGCCGGCAACCGAGACGGTACGCGGATTAGCGGGAGGATCTTCGGCAACACCACCGAGTCCTACTTGATGTTGGGCAGCGATGTGGGGCTGGCTGTGGGTGGGCGGCAAAATTGGTACTTTGGCGCCGGAGTCGGGGTGAAGGCCTATGCCAAAGCCTGGCTCGACATGGGACTCCAAATCACGCCCCAGCCCAAGGTCATCGGCGATTTCAGAGCAGGCATGGAAGCAGGCATCTGCGTGAAGCACGTGGGCTGCATCAGTGCCGGCGTGAACGCCCATGTCCACGCGGAGGCGCTGCCGTTGTCCGTTTCCGCAAACTGCTGCATTGATCTGCCCTGGCCCTTCGACGAGGCCTGCTTCACCGTGAAGATGTGAGGTTCCAGATGCGCGCCATTCTCGCCAGCCTCCTTTGTCTGACGCTCCAGGCCCAGACTCCCGCACGAAAACCCGCATCCGATGGCGTTCTCCTGGCCGCTTCCGAGGGCCACGGCCAGGTGCGGCTGCTCATCTGGCCACCCCTGAAGTCCCCCATTCCAGCCGGTGGGTGGCAGATCCAAGATGCCACCGGCAAGGTGCTGGTGCCTCTCCTGAAGGCCGGGGAACCGGACGCCTTGAAGGCCTTGCCTCCCGAAGAAGCCCTCGAAACAGTCAAAGTGCAGAGCGAACTTCAATCGGAAACCGATCCAGGCAAGCGCCGATTGCTGGCCCTCAATGCCCTGCTTTCGGCAGGGAATCGACCTGAACTGGGGCGGGCCTTGGGCCTCGCCTGCGCCTTGGCCGACCAGCCCCTCGGTCGCCGCAGTTTCGTAGCCGTGGGATTGGACAGCTCTGGCAAGATCGTGGGGCCCCGCCTCACCAGCGCCGAAGTGGATCCCGGTCTGCCTTCCCCTTTGCCTGAAGCCCCCGATGGCCTGCGCGCCGCAGCCTCCAAAGAAGCCGTACAGCTCTTTTGGCAGCCTGTACCCAGTGGAGATATACCCATCATCGACTACCGGGTGCAGCGCGGGGATCTGGTCCTGACGCCCACCCCCAATGTGATGGGCTATTGGGATACGGGGAAACCTGCCTTTGAGGACCACGAAGCCCCTGGAGACCAGAGCAGTGAATACCGGGTGTGGGCCGTGGATGTGTTCGGGCGGCGGGGGCCAGATCGCACGGTGGGCGTCTTCTTCCCGGATCCCCGCACGCTGCGTCCTCCCGCCGACGTGAAGGCTCAGGCTTTGGAGGGGCAGAACCAGCTGAGCTTCCGCCCCAGTCCCACTCGCCGGAGCGCCGGCATCCTGGTGGAGCGGGCGCTCACCCCCAGCGGTCCTTTCGAACTGCTCACGACCCAGCCTTTGAGTCCCACGGCGACGAGCTTCACCGATGGGGCCGTGGGAGGAGGAGCCACCTACTACTATCGCCTTCGGGTTTCGGATGCGGATGGCAATGTCGGTGATCCCGGACCCACGGTCTATGCCATCGCCCGCTCCAAAGGACGTCCTGCTCCACCGGCGGGCCTCGCCGTGGTGGAGAGTCCCGCAGGCCATCTGCTCACCTGGCAACCATCCGAGACCCTGCTCGCAGGCTACTTGGTGGAACGCCGCCGTGGAGACGGCGAATGGGCCCGCCTGGACTCCCAGCTGGTGAAGGGAACCCGCTTCGAGGATGTCTTGACCCAGGAAGCGAGCGGACGGTTCAGCTACCGGCTCATGGCCATCACCCTCGACAACCTACAGAGCGATCCGTGCGCGCCGGTCACCCTGGAGCGAGCCAATCTGCTGCCGCCCGAGGCTCCGGTGTTTTTGGGCGTGGATGGGGCCGGGGGGCAGGTTCGCCTAAGCTTCCGCCCCGCGGCGCCGGAAGAGCGCACGGCCAGCCTCCTGGTGCTCCGCTCCATTCGGAAAAGCCGCGAGGAGGGCGAGCAGGCCTTCGGAATCGAACTGGTGGTGGGAGATCCCCTGCCTGGGAACACGCGTTCGTTTACAGACGCCTGGGTCGATCCCGGGGAAACCTATCGCTATCGCTTGGTGGCGCTCTCCCCAGAGGGCGTTCGCAGTGCCATGGCCCAAGGGGTCGAGGTGCGCGTGAGTCCACCCCCCGTTCCCGAACCGCCCGCGCCTGTGCTCAAGCTCGTGGATCAGCCCTTCCGCTGCATCCAGGTCAGCCTGCCCCCCGTGCCCGAAGGGTTCCGCGCCTTCCTGCACCGCAAGGCGCCGGGCGAAAAGGTCTGGTCAGAGGTCCAGGGGCCTTTCCGCGAACAGGAAGTGGTCGATCCCCGCCCGGTTTCCGGGCACGTGCAGTACCGCATCCACTTCGAGGACGACCATGGCCTCGTGGGCCGTTCAGGACCGGCCGTGGAGATCGTGATCCCCTGAATCCCGCAGAGGTAGGACTCGCGTCCGCTCATCCTCGCCTTGAGCTTCCTGGCCAGATGGATCCCAGCGCCAGGCGCTGGTCGCTGGTCGCGGATGCGATCTGGGTCCGGATAGGATTGGGGGCTACGACACCTTGATCTATAAGAAACGGATCGTTGTTATGAATACTGGTAACTCTCGTTAAGGGTTGCGATTTAAGAACGCCTAGCAAAAACGCTCAGTCGATGGCGTACCAGTAGAGTGGATGGGGGAGGAAAGATTGATGGACCTCACCCCCAGCGCTTCTTCGATTGGCGAGGTTTTGCCACGCCCTCCAAGGGCAGGTGCCTGCAACTAACCCCACAAATACGCCCCAATGACCGGGACCCAAGGGCCAAACGGGGGACTTACGCGCACTCAAGAGCACGGACCAGCACTGAAGAGCACCGAAACCTCTGATGCGAAAAAGCCCCGCAAGATGAGCCTCTGCGGGGCTTCGGGTTGGGGCGGCTGATGGGATTCGAACCCACGACACCTGGAATCACAAGAAAGGTATTGAAGCGGCTAGAGCTGGTCGTGATGCGGATTTGAAAGAAGCTTTTTAGAGGCATCCCACAAATACGCCACCGGTATATGCGAATTGAAATTGGAGAGAAGGATCGATCAAGTATGAACACACCCGCTATCGAAAGCGGTTCGGTTCAGTAGCGAGATCCAGTTGGGCGATGAGATGACAAAGGTGCGATGTCTTGAAGACCCTGTCGAATATGGTTTACCATTTGTAGGAGTCAATCTCTCTGATTGTTCTGTTGTCTTTAACCGAAGCTGCTAGTTGGCAAGGCCTTTCGCCTCACGCTGGCATAAAGTTGGTCGAACGAAATCGTAGGAGACCTACCCATGGTGCGAACCCTAGGAACTCGACTTTCACAGGCTGTTCGCATAGGAACCCTGTGTCTTGCGGCGGTATGGCATGGTGTTCATCTTTTCGGACAGCAATACGAATCCGCGTTTGAGCACTACACCATCAATAAGGCCAATCCAATTCTTCAGAAGAATGCCTATTTGGCGGTGGAGTCCCCCACCGGCTTTGTAAAGCTGGATTATCCCATTGGGCCAGGTTTATCGAGCCCTCGAGGGGGATTACATTTCCAACCCACCGCACGAGTGCACCTGATCCCAAAGAATGCACCGCGTGAGATTCGGGCTTACAACGTTGGTGGTCCCCCAGTTGTCCCTCAAACCGGCTTCGGACCTCCTATTGCTAGTAGCCCACAGTGTTTTTTCCCAGAGGCTGTCAGATGGCGAGCTAAACTCTCAGAGGCATATAATGGGCTGACAAATGATTGGTGGATAAGAGGTAATATTGAAATGGCCCCGGCATGGGTTGGTGCCCAAAGTGCATTTTATATTTCTTGGTTTGATTTTAACGCAGGAACAAGCTCGGTTTGGTCCATCGATCCCGGGCATGCTCAGGTGAATGGCTTAGGCCAATGGGGTTTTATACTGCCTACAGGAGAATCTGTTAGTTGCAACTATCTTCCCAGTGTTGCGGATTCAGGTCCCATAACTCCGCCACACGAAATATATACTGAACTGTTATCGGCATTTGGATATTCC
>JAJTBC010000079.1 GCA_021287085.1 Bacillota bacterium
GCGGTGGGCGTGGTGCTGAACCTTCAGCGGGATCACAAAGAGATGGACGTGGTCGCCGAGATGTTCCGCACCTTCCGCGCCCAGACCCGCGAAGCCTTCATCGTGGGCGAGACGGAGAATCTTTTGGAATTCGTGCCGAACGCCGTGGTGGTGGGCTTTGGCGAAGGCGCTATCTTCCGCGCCGAGGCCGTGGAGATCGGGCCCGACCATTCGCGGTTCCAGGTGGAGGGCGTGACCTTCACCCTTCCCGTGCCCGGTCGCCACAACGTCGAGAACGCGCTGGGGGCGCTGGCGGCCTGCCGAGCCGTGGGCGTGAAGCTCCGCGAAATGGTGGAACCATTGGCGGCTTTTCAGGGTGTGGCGCGGCGCTTTCAAATCCTGGGTCAGCGGCGCGGCGTGACGGTGGTGGACGAGTTCGGGCACAACCCCGCCAAGGTGGCGGCTTCCCTGCGCACGGCCCAGGCGCGGGCCTCGCGGGTGCTGGCGGTGTTCCAGCCCCACGGCTTCTGTCCCATGCGCTTCCTGCGGGCAGATTTCGTACACACCTTCGCCGTGGAACTGCGGCCCGTGGATCACCTCTGGATGCTGGACATCTTCTATGCGGGAGGCACTGCCCACCGTGACATCGCCTCAAAGGACATCGTGGCGGAAATCGCGGATCGCGGCGTGTCTGCCCACTTCGCCCCCAGCCGCGACGAACTGATCAAGACCCTCGCAAGGGAGGCTCGCGAAGGCGATTGCATCCTGGTCATGGGCGCGCGGGACCCTTCGCTCACGGACCTGGCGCGAAGTCTTCTGCAAGCCCTCTAGCCTTCAGCTCCGCAGCGTCAGCGCCACTTCCCGCAGAATGGATTCAGCGAAGGGATTGCGCGCCAGGTGGCGCAGAGCCGTATGAATGGCATCGAGGGGCGCCTTGAGTTCCAGGGGCTTGGAGGCCACAACTTCCAGTTCCGATTGCCAGGGCGCCAGCTCCGGCTTACGTCCTTCCCGCAGCCGCGCCACATCGGAGAGCAAGCGCAGCAGCAGTTCGAGGCATTGGGCCATCTGCTCGCTTTGCGCGGTGTCGGAGGTTTTGTCCGGAAGAAGAGATTCGCTGGCCTCAGCGATGGTGGCTCCAGCGGCGATGGCCAGCCAGGCCTGAAGCTGGGCCTCGGCGCGCTGGAAAGTCTCCGCCTCCAGGTAGCGCAGGGTTCCCGCCGAAAGGGCGCTCCATCGGGCTTCGTCCGCCGCCTCCCAGCCTGCGGCCTTGGCGATGGCCCAGGCTTCGGCGGCCTTCAGGGGCTGGAAGGAAATGCGCTCGCAGCGGGAGCGGATGGTCTGCAGCATCATCTCCGGACGATGGGTCACCAGGAGGAAATGGGTGCCGCTGGGGGGTTCTTCGAGGATCTTCAGCAGCATGTTGGCGCTGGCCCCGTTGAGGCGATGGGCATCCTCCAGGACGATCCAGCGATGGGCGTTGGCCATCGACGCCTGATGCGCCCAGCGGATCACGCCCCCTTCCACCAGATCGTCCCCGCGCACGGTGCCGATCTTGATGAGGCCCGCTTTGCCCTCGGGGACGATGCGCAGCAGGTTGGGCAATTCCAGGGGCAGCGGCTCGGTCTGCAACAACTGGCAACCGGCGCATTGGCCGCAGGCGTTGCGGCGAAAGCACAGTTCCCGCTGGGCCAGTTCCATGGCGACACGCCGCTTGCCGATGCCCGCAGGGCCTACGAAGAGCAGGGATCCCGACAGTTTTCCGCCTTCGAGCCGCTCCAGCAGCCGCTGTCGGATGGCCTGGTGGCCGAAGATCGCGGGATCGAACATCAGGCCACCGAAAATCCAGCCCGCGCCAGCACGGGACGAACTTCAGCCCAAAGCCGAGCGAACACCTCGTCGGCAGAGCCCTCGGCATCGATCAACCGTACGCGCCGAGGTTCTTCCTGGGCGATGGCGGTGAAGATCTCCCTCACCCGCTGGTGGAAGCGCAGGGCGGCATCGTCGAAACGGGTTTCGGTGAAGGTGTCCCCCAGCGCGGCATTGCGGGCCTTCACTCGCGCCAGGGATCGAGTGGGGTCCATGTCGAGAACCAGGGTCAGATCCGGGCGGAAATCGCCCAGGACCAGATCCTGCAAGGCTTTCAGCGTTCCGTCATCCACGCCCGAAGCCCCTTGGTAGGCGCGGGTGGAATCCGCGAAGCGATCCACCACCACGATCTTTCCCGCTTCCAGGGCGGGCCGCAGCACCTTCGCGACGTGCTGGGCGCGGTCGGCATAGAACAGCAGCAGTTCCGATTGGGGACACCAGGTTTCACCGCTGGCGTGAGGCGCCAGCAGCAGGGAGCGGATCTCCCTTCCCAGGGCCGTGCCGCCCGGCTCCCTGGAAAACACCGTCGGCAAGGAGCCCAGAGCCGTTTCCAGGCGTTGCAGCTGGGTGCTCTTGCCCGCCCCTTCCACGCCTTCGATGGTGATGAACACGCCGCCCACGATTGCCCCCGAAAGTCCAGCATAGCCAGCCGTCGCGGTTTCCTTGAAATGAGCCTATCCTAAGGGGGCATTCTCGGAGTCGGCCGTGATCGAAGCCATTAGCTGTCCAAGCTGCTCCACTCGCTATGGGCTTCGCCCTGCGCGGGTGCACAAAGGGCTGCGCCGAGCGCGCTGCCTGCGCTGTCAGGGGCTCTTCGATATCACCGAGACCGTGGCTCGGCTGCTGCCCCCGGAGGAGATGCCGCTGGACGCGCCCGTGGCGGATCCAGTGCAGGCAGGCACGGTGCCTCTGATCCAGGAACAGCTCGCGCCCTTCCACGAGGACGCTCATCGGCTTACGGCCCCCATTTACGAGGACATGCCTTCGCTCACCACTCCGCTGCCCCCGCCACCACCGGATGTGCAGGTGATTATCACCGGGCCCACGCCGAAGGTGGAGGCACTGGAGGAAGTGGCTTCCGTCGAGCCTTCGTCGCCCTTCGCGGTCTTCGATGACCTGGATCTCTCCCTGCTGGCCACGGAAGCGAAACCTGCCCCCGAGGTTCCTCTTTCCATGAGCGATCTGGGCAGCGAAGAAGATCTTTTCGACAAGGCCGCGCCTGGGGGAGATGGTATAGGAAGCGCTTCCACGACGGCTTCCGAGGTCGAAGAGGAAACCCAGGCGGGAGCCTCCGGCTTCCGTTCCGCCAAGGATGCCATCGCCAAGCTCCTGGGCGATGCGCCTGCGGCCCGCGCCTACGAACCCCGCAGCACCACTGCCGACGACATGGACATGGAAGCCACGCTGTCCGCCCTGGAACACACGTTGGGAGGCACCTTCACGGGAACGCCCAGGGAGCCCGAAAATCCAGAAGCGCCCAAGAATCCTCCCCTGGCAAGCACCGTGAGGCTCACGCCTGCGGAACTCCAGGCGGCCATGGTGGCGCCTTCGTCGGCCCCGGAAAGCCCCCTTTCCGTGCCTGCAGCCCAGACCGCAGATCTCAACCTGCTGAAGGTGCAGATGGACCACGAAACCCGCGAAAATATCTCGTTGGAGCAGATGCTGCAGTGGGTGGAGCAGGGTCATGTGCAGGAGTACCACATGGTGGCTCGCCAATTCAGCGAGAACTGGATCGAGGCGGGCCGAGTGCCTTCCCTGCGCCCTGCTTTCGAACGGGCCCAGGCGGGCTTCACGCCTCCCCGGGAACTGCCCCCGCCACCGCCCATGCCGGCTCCGGCGAGAAAGGGCCTCTTCGGCTGGCTGAGCGGACGAGGTTGAGATGCTGCCGGTTCTGCTTTCGTCGTTCCTGCTGACCCAGACGCCCGATGCGCCCAAGGCCGCGCCCCAGGCGCCCGCTCAGCCCCAGGCGCTCAAGCCGCTCAGCTTCTTCAGCCGCAAGTATCCCTATCGTTGGGATACGGTGCTGAAGCTGGAGGAAGAGGTGGATGGGCTCAAGCTCAACACCATCTTCTTCAATCGGCGCGAGATCGCTTCGGGGCTGCTGAAGGGCGCCGAATTCGGCACCCG
>JAJTBC010000094.1 GCA_021287085.1 Bacillota bacterium
TCGCATCAGGCGTTTCATGGCTGCTCGCCCTTCATCATGGCTTCCAGTTCCCGCACGGGCGTGGGCCGGGTCACTTCCACCTGTCGCTCCAGCACCTCGGTGAAAGGCCCCTGGGGCGCTGTTTCCACGCCATCGAGCCGCGCCAGCAGCGTGATGCCTTGGGGGCTGAGGGCCAGCAGGAACTGTTCATCATCGGCCTTGAGGATGGACACGAAGCGGCGGTCGCCCAGGGCCAGGGTCTCTTCCATCTTCAACCGGCCTCCGCCTTGGCCCGGCAGCTTTTTGACGCCGTACTTGCGGAAAGCCCAAAGGCCTGCGCCCACCACACCCAGCACCAGCACCGTGGAGCCGATGGCCCGCCACCCCGAAGGCTCGGAGGGCGCGGCGGCGCTTGGCGTCGGTTTTTCGTCAGCCAGTGTGAAGGGCTGCTGCAATTCCTTTTCGGAGGGGCCCGAAGGCGGCGCCTGGGCATGGCCCGCAAAGCCAAGGGCGATAAGCATTCCAGCGATGATGATCCACTTTCGACGCACGACGGACTCCCGACAGGGGGACTCTTCCTGTGCGAT
The DNA here is from genome assembly GCA_021287085.1 of Bacillota bacterium. Classification (GTDB taxonomy): domain Bacteria; phylum Acidobacteriota; class Holophagae; order Holophagales; family Holophagaceae; genus JAYREN01. Next base: position 567 of record JAJTBC010000094.1, read on the forward strand.
GGTTGTGCCAGTACGGGCCGCGACCCTTCAGGGCGGCTGGGTGCTTTGTGGTCCAATGGTCTGGAAACGGGGCGGTCCTGGCCGCCGAGAGGATCACGCATGGGAATGAGCGCACTGGAAATCCTGGAGGGGCTGCTGGCCCTGGATCAGCCGACCACGCTGGTCATGGAGACCGAGGGGCCTGGCTCATCACTGAGAGGCTGGACCTTGGACGAAGCACGAGAAGGTTTGCGGGAAAGCCTGGTGCCGGGGCATTTCCCGCCGTGGCTGCATTTTTGCGCTCAACAGCTGCGCAAGGGACGGGCCTGCGTTCTGGCGACGGTGGTGGAAACGCAAGGCTCCACCGGGCTCAGTCTGGGCGATCGCTTCGCCTACGATGAGAAGAACCACGGTTTGCTGCCCATGGACCCCGCTTTTTCCCTGGATCTGGGGCGCTTTTGCGATAGAGTGCGGGACACGGGCAGTCTCCAGCAGCATCGCTTCACGTTTCCACAGGGCACCGCCACCCTGGTGATCGAGGGATTGAGGCCCACTCCTGAGTAGTTTTCTTTCAAACAGACCGAACTAATAAATCTATAATTTTCAATTATTTATATAAAAAACCTCCAATCAACGATCGGAGGGCTGGTCAGGTCTGAAGGGAGTGTGCTAAAAAAAATTTCAAGGAGTGCTATGAGTTCCACTTCCCCCCAGACCCTTGTCGAGCAGTTGCGCTGGCGTTACGCCACCAAGAAATTCGATCCTGCCAAGACCATCCACCCCGCCCTGTGGGCTGCTCTGGAAGAATCCCTGGTTTTGTCACCCAGTTCCTATGGCCTTCAGCCCTGGAAGTTCATGGTGATCACCGATCCTGGGCTCAAGGCCCGCCTGAAAGCCGTTTCCTGGAACCAGCCCCAGGTGGAGGATTGCTCCCACCATGTGGTTTTCCTGGCCAAGAAAACCTTCGGCGTGGCCGACATCGATCGTTTCCTGGAGCGCATGGCAGAGGTGCGCGGCGTCAGCGTGGATTCCCTGAAGATGTATCGCGGCTACATGGTGGGCGATCTGGTGGAAGGCCCTCGCGCCGCCATGGTGCGGGAGTGGGCCGTGCGCCAGGTGTACCTCGCCCTGGGCGTGTTCCTGAGCGCCACCGCCATGGTGGGTGTGGATACCTGCCCCCTGGAAGGCATCGACTCCGCCCAGTACGACGCCATTCTGGGCCTGGAAGGCACCGACTGGACCGCTGTGGTGGCCTGCCCCGCCGGGTACCGCTCCGAGAGCGACAAGTACGCCACGCTCCCCAAAGTGCGCTACAAGGCCGAAGAGTTGATCGAACGGCGGTAGGTTCGACCTCCCTTCGGACGGATTTCCCTAATCGGGGAAGCCTCTGGTTCGTAGGTGTTGTATGCGACGCGCGGTCCTGCTTCTCCTTCTGAGCCTCGTGCTGTGGGGATTGGCGAGCCTCGCCGTGGGCTGGATGCTCCTGCCCGATCTTCTGCTACACGGCCCGATGCCCGTGCGGGAGAAGGGTTTCGTGGCTCGGATGAAGGAAGAGGTGGCCCAGGAGGGCGGACTGGTGCTGGAATCCGTGACGGGAGGCGAGGGGCGCCCGCTGGAACTGTGGCATGTGAAGCGGGTTGCGCCGAAAGGCGTGGTGGTGCTGCTTCACGGATTCGGCGACGATGCCTGGGGCGTGCTTTCCACCTCCCGTTCTCTGCCGCAGTGGGATGCCGTGGCCTTCACCTTCCGAGGCCGGGATCGTGATCCCTCGACGCCTTGCACCCTGGGCGGGTGGGAGCGGCAGGATGTGGTCGCCGTGGTGCGCCATCTGATGCGATCCGGCTTTCCCCCAAATCGCATCGTGATTGCAGGATGGAGCATGGGCGCGGGCACGGCCCTGCTGGCGTTGGTGGATCTGGAACAAGAAGGTTTCCGTCTGGGTGGAGCCTTGCTGGAATGTCCTTTCGAGGATCTGGACCATGCGGCACGGAACCATCTCCGCCAGACCTTGGGGCCGCTGACGCCCTTGGCCTGGCTGGCTCAGAAGACGGCCATGTTCCGGGCTGGCCAACGGGCTCATTTCGATCCCGCTGCCGTATCACCGGTGCGGGCCGCGAAAGGCCTCCGCACGCCCGTGGCCCTGGTGACCGGCGATGCCGACGCACTGACCCCCGTGGAGGGAGTTCGCCGCATCGCGAGGGATCACCCTGACCTCACCGTGGTGGCGGGGGCCGGTCATTGCGAGGCCAGCGGTCGTCTGCCCGGCGGGTGGAAGGCCTGGGCCCAAGAGCGCCTCACGGCCTGGGGCTTGTAGCGGGGCAGGGCGGCATCTCCAGAAAAGAAAGGGCCCGCATTCGGGCCCCTTCTCGGTTGCTTGGAGGGCGGGAAGGTTTTTCCGAGCCACCCGCGTGACGGCTACTTCACTTCCAGCTTCCGCGCTTCCAGCAGACTGCCCGCGGCTTTTTCGAGGGCGGTGATGGTCTTGGCGTAGCCGATCTGAGCCTGCAGCTCGGCGGCGCGAGCGCTGTCGAGATCGTTCTGCTTGCTCAGCACCAGGAAGTTGGTGCTCATGCCGTTTTCGTACTTCTTCTGCTCGGCGTCCAGATCCTTTTCACGGAACACGCGGGTCTTTTCCGCGGCCTTCACGCTCTTCTGGGCGGCTTCCATGTTGCGGAAGGCAGTGCGCACTTCCAGGGAGATGTTCTGCCTGAGATCGCGCAGGGCCAGTTCGCTGCTGCGACGGCTGGCGCGGGCCTGGATCTGGCTGCCCTTGGCGGCGCGGTTGCCGATGGGCATGGAGAAGGTGAGGCCGAGGGAGTAGCCGGGATACTTGGAGCCGAAGAGATCCTTGTTGACGGCACTGAGCCCCTCGGAAGGAATCTGGGACGCGGCGTTGCCGTTGTACGAGGCGTAGGCGTCCAACTGGGGCAGGAGGCGATTGCCCGCCGCCTGCTCGAGGATCTGGCGCGATTCGAGATCCAGCTGCGCGCTCTTCAGCTCCACGCGGCGCTCCAGGGCCATCTTCTCGGCGGCTTCGGCGCTGAGGGGGCTGGGCACCAGGATGGGCGCATCCGCCGGTTCCAGGGCGCTGGCCTTGTGGGAATCGGCATAGACCATGTTGAGCAGCGCGTCCTTGGCGTTTCGGGCCTGGGCTTCCGCCACCAGGATCTCTTGCTCGCGCTGGGCCACGGAGGCTTCGGCGCTGGTCACTTCGATGGGAGCGAGGGTGCCCACTTCCACCCGGATGCGGTTTTCCTTGAGCTGCTTTTCTGCCAAGGCCAAGGCCAGGCGCTTGTTCTCGAGGTTGCGCAGGGCATACACCATGTCCCAGTACATCGATTCGGTATTGGCCACGAGGTTGATGATGGCGAGCTGGTAGTTGAAATCAGCGGCCTGCGAGGTCTTGCGCGCCACGATCAAGCGGCTCTCGTTGGCGATGCGACCGAAATTGCGCAGCAAGCTCTGGGAATAGGTGGCGGTGAGAGTGCCGTCGTAGGGGTTGCTGGTGCTGGACGTGCCGGTGGACGTCTGGCTCCAGCTGTAGCGGTAGCTGGGGTCGTAGCTGAGCTTGAGGTTGCCGCCCCATCCAAAGGCCTTGCTGGTGCCCAGGCTCAGGCTGCGGCCCCATGCAGTGGATTCCGAAGCGATGAGGGGGCCGCCGGGGAAATA
>JAJTBC010000100.1 GCA_021287085.1 Bacillota bacterium
TGCGGCGACCACCGAGATCGCGTCAGGCCGCTTCGAGGATGATATTCGCCGCATGCGCATGGCTGCCTGGCACGGTGCCGATCACATCATGGTGATCCGCACCACGGGCCAGAGCCACATCGACGGCCTGCTGGAAGGCACGCCCGAAGGCATCGGCGGCGTGCCCATCACCCGCAAGCAGATCCGCGCTTCGCGCAAAGCCTGCGATCAGATCGAAGCGGAAGTGGGTCGTCCCATCAACTTCCACAGCTACGTGTCCGGCGTGGCCGGCCCCGAAGTGGCCGTGCTGTTCGCGGAAGAAGGCATCAACGGCGCCCACCAGGATCCCCAGTACAACGTGCTCTACCGCAACGTGAACATGTACCGCTCCTTCGTGGATGCCGCCGAAGCCAAGAAGGTGATGGCCGGCGCGCGCATCTTCCAGATCGACGGCGCCCACAACGCCAACGCCACCGCCAAGGCGGGCTGGCTCGTGATGCCCGAACTGATGGTGCAGCACGGCATCAACTGCGCCTTCTCCGTGGCCGTGGGCATGGACAAGAACCTCATCGGCCTTTCCACCGTGCCGCCCAACGCCCCGCCCGCGCCCAAGCTCTGGTACGACCTGCCCTATGCCGTGGCCCTGCGCGATTTCTTCAGCGACTTCAAGATGCGTGCCCAGCAGAACACGCGCTACATCGAGGCCGACATCGAGGAGGCGGTGCGCACCCACACGGTGGACACCCTCATTTCCATGCTGACCCGCGCCGATATTCAATCCACCATCACGCCGGATGAAGGCCGCAACGTGCCCTGGCACTACAACAACATCCGTGGCGTGCAGACGGTGAAGCAGACCTGGGCCGCGCTGGATGGCATCAAGGAACTGCTGAGCCTCAATCACGACGGGCCTCTGGGTGAGATGGTGCGCGATCTCAAGGAGCGCGCCGTGGCCTTCCTTGAAGAGCTGGTGGAAGAAGGCGGCTATTTCGCGGCCGTGGAAAAGGGCTTCTTCGTGGATTCCGCCAAGTACCCCGAACGCAACGGCGACGGCATCGCCCGCGACGGCAAGGGTGGCGTGGGCGCAGGCTCGCTGGTGGCGCGAGATGCCGACTACTTCTCGCCCGTGTGCGATCACTTCGGCCACAACGCCGTGCCCAGCGGTTCCAAAAAAGCCTGCGATGCCATCTCCGGCTGCACCTTGTGCAAGCCTGAGAAGATCGTCTTCATCGACGAGCTGGACCCTGAAGATTCCTGCCATCCTCGCCTGGAGAAAACCCTTCCCTACCGCAAAGGCAACCTCATCAAGCCCGAAGCGGAATGGGCGGGCGATGGCACCGTGCTCATCCAGCTCTTCGTGCCCCAGAACGAGGACATCGCGCCGGTCTACGCCGTGGAGATGGCCAAGAAGATGGGCCTGCTCGAACCCGAAGTCATCAACACCATGGTGCTGCATCCCGCCGAAGGCTGCTTCGTGGAGGTGAAGGGCAAGGTGGCCTTCGATATCGACAAGACCACCCTGAAGATCCCCGAAAAGGAAGTGATCCTGCCCGAACAGGAACTGCGCGATGCCGTGAAGACCGTGGGACTCAAGGTCGTGGCGGGTACCGTGGGCGAGGATGAGCACAGCGTGGGCCTGCGCGAAGTGCTGGACATCAAGCACGGCGGCATCGAGAAGTACGGCGTGAAGTACCACTACCTGGGCACCTCTGTGCCGGTGGGCAAGCTCGTGGACGCCGCCATCGAAACCGGCGCCCAGGCCATCATGATCAGCACCATCATCAGCCACAACGATGTGCATCGCACCAACATGCGCAAGCTGGCCGAACTGTGCCAGGAGAAGGGCATCCGCGACCGGATCATCCTCATCGCGGGCGGCACCCAGGTGAACCGCGACATGGCCAAGGAAACGGGCCTCGACGCCACCTTCGGCCGCGGCACCAAGGGCATCCATGTGGTCAACGCCATGGTGAAGGTCCTGAAGGCGCGGGGCGTGGTGTAACGGAATCCACCCTGGAGGCACGGAGGAAAAATGGTCGGTTTGTTTCGTGCCTTCAGGGTAGGCCCTTTCTTCCAAAGCCGCGTGGCCAAAGCATTCCTAGGCATCCTGCTGGGTGCGGGTCTGACGCTCGCGGCCTCGGAATCGAATTTCCGACGCATCGAAAAAAGGCTGCGGGGTCATGTAGGCGTTTTCGCCATGCGTG
>JAJTBC010000107.1 GCA_021287085.1 Bacillota bacterium
GAGTCCAGCTGGGCGGTTCTCACTCGGACGGAGCGAAGATCGCAGCGAAAAGCAGGTTCACCACAGAGGCACAAAGACGCAGAGAAAGAACACAAGAAAAAAAACGGGCACAAAGGCGGAAAGAGAGGGCGCAGAGGTCGGCAGAGATGAGAGGCGTTGAGGCATTCGGCTGGGTATCTGTGAACGACACGGATCCTGGATCCCGACCATCCTGCCATCCTGTTTTTTCCTCTGTGTTCTTCGGGCCTTGTGGTTTTGTTACACGCTGCGGCGATTCACCTTGGCCATGGTGTGGCTGGCCTGATCGCGGCATTTGACGATCATTTCGTCGATGTTGATGTGTTCGGGCAGGGCCAGGGACCAGCGGATGCACTCGGCCACGTCGTTGGCGGTAAGGGCTTCGAGGCCCTGGTAGAGGCTCTTGGCCTTGTCGGCATCCTTGAGGCGCACCAGGGCGAATTCGGTTTCGGCCATGCCGGGGTCGATGCTGGTGACGCGGATGGGCTCGCCGCACAGTTCCAGACGCAGGGCGTGGGCCATGGCCTTGATCCCGTGCTTGGAGGCGCAGTACACGCCGCCCCCTTCGTAGGTCTGATGGCCCGCGGTGCTGCCGATGAAGAAGATGTGGCCCCAGCCGCTCTGGCGCACGTGAGGCAGCGTGGCACGCAGGGTTTTCACCACGCCTTCCACGTTGGTGCGCAGCATGGCTTCCAGATCCTCGTCGGGAATCTCCCAGAGCTTGTGCAGGCCCGAGGCCAGCCCGGCGTTGGCCACCACCACGTTCAGGCCGCCCAGGGCCTTCACGCCCGCTTCCACGAAGGCGTTCACCGAAGCGGTGTCGCGGGTGTCCACCTGGCCCGCGAAGACGCGCACGCCATGGGCCTGGGCCAATTCGTCGGCGAGGGCTTGCACCTTCTCCACCCGGCGGGCGCCGAGGATGAGATGGCAGCCCTGGGCCGCCAGCAGGCGGGCGGTGGCCTGGCCGAAGCCGGCGGAAGCGCCGGTGATGAGCACGATGGGCGACGTGGGATGCATGGAGGCTCCTGCGATCATGACTGCTTCCATCATGGCACCGTGCGCGGTGAGATGATTCCTTGACCCTCGGTCACGAGGTGGAGATGCTGGCCCATGGCTGTTGCGCGCGTTTTATCCTCGGTGTTACTGCTTTCGGCAATGGCCTGTGTGCGGCCTTTGGTGGTGCGACCCGCACCGGAGGCGACTCAGACCCAGCGCAGCGACCTCATGGTGCAGGCTCTGAAAACCACGGGAAAACCGGGCGATTGGCTGGTGCGGCGGGGGTACCACGGCACCGATCATGCCATCAGCCTGGTGACGGGGGCGGCCTTCAGCCATGCGGCCTTGCTGGATGTGGAGCGAGGTCAGGTGGTGGAAGCCGATGGCGCTGGGGGCGTGCACGTCACTCCCCTGGAGACCTTCGCGCAGGCCAGCCATCGCCTGTGGATCGTGCGCCCAGCCTGGTGGACGCCGGAGCGGGGCGCGGAGGCGGTCGCTCAGGCCAGGGCCTTGGTGGGGCGGAAATACGATTTCACGGGGCTGAGCGGCCTGAATGACCCCAATCGCTACTACTGCACGGAGCTGTGCCTTCACGTGTATCGCGAGGCGCTGCCCAAGGGCTTCCACCGGCCTGCGGTCATCGCGCCGGGCATTCTTTACGAGTGGGGCACCGTCCTTTGGGACAGCGGAGCGCTTTTGGAATAGAAAACAGGATGGGCAGGATGGGCAGGATGTAAACAGATTCAATCTTTTCCTTCGTGCCCTCTCCGTGTGGTTCCTCCGTGATCTCCGCGGTGAGTCGAAACAGTCAGGCCCAAGCCAGACGGCGCACTTCCACGCGCAGGGCCTTCCATTCCGCCCAGGCTTGCTGCAGTTCGTGGCGGCGCTGTGCGTAGGCCTGGCGCCATTCTTCACGGCGCTCCGCCCAGGGGCGCCGGGTCTGTTGATAGGCTTCCAGCGCCGCCTCCAGACGGGCCTGCACTTCCTGAAGTCGCGTCCGCAGGGCTTCGGTGGTGCCGGGCTGAGTGCGGTCCAATCGCGCGTTCAGGGCCTTGCCTTCCATGCGCACCTCGGCGCGACGGATGGTTTCGGCGGGCACCCGGCGCAGCTTTCGCACCAGGCCCATCCACGCGCCGAAGTTGAGCAGCCACTTGGTGCTGTCCCACTGGTACCACTTCACACCGTTGCGGTAGTCCCACTGCCAGAGATGGTGGAAATTGTGGAAGCCTTCGCCGTAGGTGAGGGGCGCCAGCAGCGCGTTGTCCCGTGCGGTGTTGGCGTCGGTGTAGGGCTGGCGGCCAAAGACATGGGCGGCGCTGTTGATGAGGAAGGTGGTGTGATGGGTCAGCACGATGCGCAGCAACACGCCGATCACCACATGGCCCCACACATTGCCCGTGGCGAGGCCGATCCACACGGGAATCGACGACACCGCTGCGCCGATGAGGAAGATGTGGCGATGCTGCCAGCGCACCAGGGGATCGCGCTCCAGATCCGCCACGCCGTGCAGAGGGTGATCGTTGTTCTCCATGACCCAGATCCAGTGGGCGTACCAGAAGCCCCGCTGGATGGTGTAGGGGTCGTCGGGCGTGTCCACATGCTTGTGATGGCGGCGATGATCGCTGGCCCACTTGAGGGCGGAGTTCTCGAAACTGGCGGCGCCGAAGCACAGCAGCAGGAAGCGCACGGGCCAGGCGGCTTCGAAGGCCCGGTGGCTGAACAGCCGATGGTAGCCCGCGCTGATGGCGGTGCCGATGGCGAAGACCATGGCGAAGCACACGAACAGTTCGAACCATCGGTGCTGGGAATGCCAGAGATGCCAGGGCACCAGCACCAGGGCCAGGATCAGGGTTCCCCAGAGGAATGCCGTATTCAAGCGGCTCCAGCGTTTCAGACGAGGCGTTGGATGAGGCACGCCGACTCCTTTGCAAAGAAACAGATTAGCGAGGCTTCAGCGCCAGGGCCTTGCCGTCCAGGGCTTCGGCGGGGCGTAGGCCCAGTTCCTGGGCCAAGGTGGCCGCCAGATCCACGGTGCGCACGGGTTCAGGGCGCATTTCCGCCTTCCACGGACCCCAGAACGCCAGGGGCACCCGGCGATCCATGTCGTGGGGATGGCCGTGGCAGCACAGGGTCGCGCCATCGTCCACCATGACCGAGGGCTTGAAGACGATGAAGAGATCGGCGGAACGGCCGGGCACGTAGCTCAGGCGCAGGCGCTCGCGCAGGGAGTGGGCGGCGGGGTCGGCGGAAGCGGGGAAAGCCATGGCGCCCAATTCGTCAGCGCTCACGGCATCAAGAACATCGTCGAGCTTGCGCGCTTCTTCCGCGGCGGCCTTCAGCACCTCGGCCTTGGCGAGACCAGCGGCACGGACGTTGGCCTCGTTCAGGTAGAGGGAGCCGCCGTCCATGGTGTGGAAGAGGGGCCCCTTGACCTTGAACGTGCGGCACACGGCTTCATCCAGGGCGCGGCCCCAGCGCGGCGCTTCGATGCGCTTGGCGGTGTGGCCTTGGGTGGCGAGGCGCTCCGGGAAATCGCCGCAGCCGTGGTCGCCCGTGAGCACCACCCACAGGCGCGGCACCTGGTCCGACAGGCGGTCCAGGAAGCGTCCCAGCGCACGATCCAGGCGACGCAGCTGATCCCTCATTTCAGGGCCTTGATTGCCGAAGGCATGACCCACGTAATCCGTGGCGGAAAGGCCCAGGGCCAGCAGATCGGTCCCATTGCCCTTGCCCAGCTTCTCCTGGGCGATGAGCTCCTGGGCGGCGTCCAGCACCATCTGATCGTAGAAAGGCGATGCCCGCAGACGATCCCAGAAGGGCCGGTCCTGGGCCATGCCCACGCCGTGCACCAGCCTGGGAAGGCCCATGGTCAGCGGCTTGTCCCGCACCACGAAGCTGCCACCGGGTTCGGGTTGGCCGCTGAGGGCCTCCCAGAAAAAGCTCGACGCGGACAGCGATTGCACCAACCGCTGATCGTAGGCCTGCAGCCAGGCGGGGAGCTGGGCGGCGTAGGTCCTGGAGGTGGTGAAACCCACCTCAGGCTCGAACCAGTACACACCGTCCGCCTGGGGGCCCGCCATGAGGATGGCCGAGCGATCCTTGCCCGTGATGGCGTAGCTGCGGCTCTGGGGAACCTGGCTCCGCAGCCATTGACCCAGGGTGCTGCCCTGGAAGTTACGGGGCCCGGCGAAACGATGGGAAGCGCCCAGTACCGGCGAGGCAGGGTCGTTCACGCAATAGGTCCAGGTGGCGGTGCTGCGATCCAGCCATCGGTTCTCGCAGATGCCCGTGTGGGCGGGGTGTCGACCGCTCAGGAGCACGGAATGGCCAGGGCCGGTTTCGGTCAACCCATGATCGTGGTACGCCGACACGAAGAGCGTACCTTCCTTGGCCAAGCGGCCCAGCCCGCCTGGCCATTCGCGGCCCCACCGGGCCATCAGCTCCGCGGAAAACTGGTCCACGGAGATGACCACCACCAGGGAAGGCCGAGGGGCGGCGCACAGCGGCCCGGCCAGGAGCAGGCTCGCCAAGGGGAGGGAGGAGAGGAGAGAAACGCGCATATCCCAGTGTAGCCTCCGCCGGAGGAGGGCCTTCCAGGTCCCCTGGGATCAACGGTGGCTTACTTCAACGGCAATTGGTACCCGGCCACGGAAAGCCAGGCTTCCTCTGCCGCCGCCGCCGTAGCCTGGGCCAGCCAGCCCGCCAGATCCCGGAAGCGCCGCAATTCCGGCTCCGGGCTCACCAGGGACCAGCCCACCTCGTTGCCCACGACGATCGTGGGCCAGGGCGCCTGGGCCAGGAAATCCAGTAATTGCCGCCATTCTGCGAGGATCACGTCATCCTCCTTGTGCATGCGTCCGCCCAACCAAAGGGTCAGGCAATCCAGCACCAGGCCCGAAGGCGGCGGCTGCAGCGCTTTCAGCACCGATGCCAGATCTTCCGGCGCTTCCAGCGTGCGCCATGAGGCTGGTCGTTCCTCCCGATGGCGGCGCACCCGATCCGCCATTTCCAGATCGGAGGCCTCCATGCGATAGGTGGCCGCATAGACCACGCCCTCGCCCCACGCCAGCGCGCGCTGCAGCGCGTAGCGACTCTTGCCGCTGCGCACCGGACCCGTGACGAAAAGAAGCTGTCCCATGAAGTCATGATGCCCGCGAATCCATCTGAGGGAAGCTCCTAACCGCTATTCATGCAAGGATTTCGCAGGCCCATCTAAGGGTAGTCAACAGGACATCCTGTTCATCCTGCCATCCTGTTTTCCACTAAACGCCAGCCCATCCTGTTCGTAGCCGATCCATGTTCTCTGACAAGGGGGAGGAATCATGCGAGCTGCCGTTGCGCTCATCGTCGCCGTTCTCATCGCGCCCGCCACGGGATGCGGATTGAGGGCCCAATCGTTTTCCGTGCAGCCGTCCAAGGCGGAGACCGTGACGGAAACCCGCACGGTGCCGTTGGCTCAGGGCTCCACGCTCAAAGTGGAAAACGTCAACGGCTTCATCCGCGTGGAAGCCTGGGATCGCGCCGAGGTGCAGTTCACGGGCGAATTCAAGGCCAGCAGCAAGGGCGAACAGGTGGAAGTGGTCTTCACGCCCAGTTCCAAAGGCCTGCAGATCCTGGGGAAGTATCCCAAATCCTCCCAGGGCTCCAGCTATCGTGGGCCGGAATGCCGCATGACCCTGAAGGTGCCGCGCCAAGTGAAGCCGCAGTTGGAAAGCGTGAACGGCGAGATCATCCTGAGTGGCACCTTGGGCGACGCCAAGCTGGAAACCGTGAACGGCGAGATCGAGGTGCGCCAAATGGAAGGTGCGGTCAAGGCCGAGACCGTCAATGGCCGCATCCAGGTAAAGGCGGTCAAGGGCCGGGTGGCGCTGCAGACCGTCAACGGAGGTGTGGAGGTTCGCGGCCTCGATACGCGAAACCAGGGCCTCTCCATCCAGACGGTCAACGGCAACGTGTCCCTGGAGCGGGGGGAGCTCAAGGGCAAATTCAACGCCACCACGGTGAACGGCGGCATCGCCTTCAACGCCAAGGGCGCGGATCAGGTGGACATCAAGCGCCACCGCGCCACCGCCGTGTTTCTGGGCAGCGATCAGGCCCTTTCGCTTTCCACGGTGAATGGCAGCATTACGATCGAATAACGGGTAGCTCCGGCACCAGCGACGTGGTGAAGGTGGCTTCCACCCGGAAGACCCGGCGGATCAGGTCGGCGGAAAGCACCTCGTGGGGCGGGCCGTCCCCTTGGATGCGGCCCTCTTCCAGCACCAGCACCCGACTGAAGCGATAGGCGGCGCGGATATCGTGCAGGCTCACCAGCAGGCACGAACCCTGGGCCGCCTTGCGCTGCGCCAGCGCATAGACCTCCAGCCCGTGGCGCACGTCCAGGCTCGATGCGGGTTCGTCCCAAAGCTGGATGGGCGCGGCGGTGGTCAAAGCTCTGGCGAGGAAAACGCGCCGCCGCTCGCCGCCCGAAAGCTGCGTCACGGGGCGTTGGGCCAGATGGGTCAGATCCAGCAGGGCCATGGCCTCCTCCACGCCCCGGCCATCCTCGCCCCAGGCGTATCGGCCCTGGGCCACCACGTCCCGCACGGAGAAATCGAATTCGGCCCAGCTTTCCTGACCCAGCCACGCCAGGCGGCGGCCCCGTTGAAGGAAGGGGATGCGGGCCAGATCCTCGCCCTGCCACGCGACATGGCCCCGGAAAGGCAGCAGACCGGCCAGGGCGGCCAGCAGCGTGGATTTGCCCGCGCCGTTGGGGCCCAGCACCGCCACGCATTCGCCCGCCCCCACCTGAAGATCCAGGGGTTTCAAACGAGATCCCACCGAGAGCTGCGTGGCCTTCAGCACGGTCGCCTCCGCAGCAGCCACAGCAGGAAAGGCCCGCCCACCAGGGCCGTGACCACGCCCAGGCGCAGGCCCACCGAGAAGAAGCGCGTGGGCAGATCGCAGAGCAGTACCAGCGCGGCGCCGCCGATCATGGAAAGGGGCAGCAGGCGGCGATGATCGGGCCCTGCCAGAAGGCGCACCACATGGGGCACCACCAGGCCCACGAAGCCCACGATGCCGCCCACGGCGGTGGCCAGGGCGGTCAGCACCGTGGAAAGGGCCACCAGTTCCCAGCGCAGGCGGCGCACATCCACGCCCAGGCTCTGGGCGCCGCTCTCTCCCAGGGCCAGCAGGTTCATGGCGCGAGCCAGGGGCAGCAGCCAGGCGCAGGCCAGCAGGATCAACGGCAGCGCCATGGCGGCGTGTTCCCAGGTGCGGTTCTCAATGCCGCCCATGAGCCAGAAGATGATCTGTCCCGTCACCTGGAGCGAGGCCGTGGAGACCGCCAGCAGAAAGCTCGTGGCGGCGCCGAAGAGGGCATTGAGCGCCACGCCGCCCAGCAGCAGGTGTTCGGGCGATGCGCCTCGCCGGGCCATGAGGAGCACCGCGCCCGTAGCCAGGAAAGCCCCGGCGATGGAAGCCAAGGGCACCAGGAAAAGCCCCAGAGCGCCGCCACCGAAGGCCAGGGCCGCCACGGCTCCCAAAGCCCCGCCGCTGCTCACGCCCAGCAGGCCGGGGCTGGCCAGGGGATTGCGAAAGAAGGCCTGCATCACCACGCCGGAGGCCCCCAGGCCCGCGCCCACGGCCAGGCCCACGAGGGTGCGCGGCAGGCGGATATCCCACAGCACCGTGCGCGTCAGTTCGTCGCCCTTGCCCAGGAGCGCCCACAGCACGTCTTTCGGCGGGATCCAGGAATCGCCCAGGGCCAGCGACAGCACCAAGGCCAGCGCCAGCAGCGTGCCGAAGAGCGCCAGCAGCTTCATGGGAAACGCTCGGGGTGCAAGGCCCTGGCCACCCACTCGTAGGCCTCGATGCGGCGATGGCTGGTGGACGCCATGAGGGAAGCGGGAAGGGTCACCACGCGGCCCTGGCGCAGGGCCTTCATGAACTTGTAGGGGGCCAGCCCCTTGAGCTGGGCCATCACGTCCTCGTGACCCTCCTGGGGCGCGATGAGCACGTCGGGGTTCCAGGCCAGGGCCTTTTCGCCGGGCATGGGCACATGGCCCTTCAGGCCCGCTTCCGCCGCCACGTTCAGGGCCGCCGCATGATCGCAGATGTCCTGGAAGCTGGTGTCGGCTCCGGCAGCGTAGGGATAGACGCCTGCGGCCATGACCCGCACAGGCTTGGCGCCGCGCAGCCGCTGGGCCAAAGCCTCCACCCGTTGCTGGCAGGTGCGGATCAGGGCTTCGGCCTGGGCGGAGCGGCCCAGGGCGCGGCCCAGGGTTCGCAGGCTGCCGTACACGTCTTCCAGGGTTTCGAAACGTTCGATGATGAGCACCTTCACCCCGGCCCGCCGCAGCAGGGCTACGCTTTCCGGGGGCGAGTAGCTGGTGGCCAGCACCAGATCCGGCTTGAAGCGGAGGATGTCCTCGGCGGAGGAATTGCGCAGGCTCGCATGGTGCCGCGCTTCCCGGAATGACGGCGCGTAGCGGTCGTCCTGGCCCAGG
>JAJTBC010000125.1 GCA_021287085.1 Bacillota bacterium
ACCGCGAATGATTCATAAACGGCTCCAAGAGAATCTCTCAGAATACGCCTGGGAGCGCCCAGCTGTTTAGCAACTTCTCTAACGTTGACGAACGGCCGCTTCCTGCTAGGCTGGGGCCGAATATCGAGCTGCATTGACATCTTTACCAAAGCCGCGTGGGTTACCCTCTGGGCCCCCTTTCTCACCTTTTCTCAGGAGCATCCCTATGATGCGGAAATGGCTTTCTGATCTGCTGCATTCACCCCTAAGGCGCAAGCTGTACCTGGCGGCCATGCTGTTCGTCTTCGGCGCGGCCTATGCCATGTCGCCGGGAGCGACGACGGCAACCGTCCACGGCGAGCACAGCTTCCAGTTCTTTGCGCCCTTCCGGGACGCCAGTTTCGATAGCTTCGAGCGCGTGTGCCTCGTGATCGTGCTGGGCATCGCGGTGGCCGGCCTGCTCTATGCGCTGATGCTGGTGAAGCAGGTGAAGGCCGCCGATCAGGGCACGCCCAAGATGCAGGAAATCGCCGCCGCCGTGCGGGAAGGCGCGAACGCCTACTTGGCCGCGCAGTTCAAGAAGATCGGGCCGCTCATTGTCATCATCACCCTGGTGCTCTACTTCACCACCCAGGGCAATGTCGCGGCCTTCAAGGTGGGACGCGCCGGGGCTTTCCTCGTGGGCGCGCTGTTCTCCTGGGCGGTGGGTTTCGTGGGCATGCGCCTCGCCACCACGGGCAACCTGCGCGTGGCCGCCGCCGCCAAGCATTCGTACGGCGAAGCCATGCAGTTGGGCTATCGCACCGGCACCATCACCGGCATGTTGACCGACGGTCTGGGTCTGCTGGGCGGCACCACCATCTTCCTGCTCTACGGTGCCCAGGCCTATGAAGCGCTGCTGGGCTTCGGCTTTGGCGGAACCCTGCTGGCGCTCTTCATGCGCGTGGGCGGCGGCATCTACACCAAGGCCGCCGATGTGGGCGCGGATCTCGTCGGCAAGATCGAAAAAGATATTCCTGAGGACGATCCCCGCAACGCCGCCACCATCGCCGACAACGTGGGCGACAACGTAGGCGATTGCGCGGGCATGGCCGCCGATATCTTCGAAAGCTACGAAGTGACCATCGTGGCCGCCATGATCCTGGGCATGGCCACCTTTGGCCACAAGGGTGTGATGTTCCCGCTGCTGGTGCGCGGCATCGGCGTGCTGGGCTCGATCATCAGCACGTACACCGTGAAGGCCGGAGCCAACGACACCTCCGACACGGCCCTCAAGAGCGTGCATCGCGGCTTCTGGATCGGCTCCATCATCAGCGTGGTGGGCTTCTTCGTGCTGGGGTGGTTCTACCTGCGCTTCCCTGCCGCCACGAACTTCCTGCAGAACGCCACCCCTGAAGAAGCTTCGAAGTACTGGGGTACCGTGCCCGCCAATCTGCCGTTCTGGGCCAACTTCGGCGTGATGGGCCTGGATATGCGCCCCGCCATCGCCTGCCTCATCGGCGTGTTCTTGGCCGTGGCCCTCAACAAGGTGACCAGCTACTACACCCACACCAGCCACGCGCCGGTGAAGGGGTTGGCGAAATCCTGCACCACCGGCCACGCCACCAACATCATCGAAGGCTTCGCGGTGGGCTATGAATCCACCGTCGTGACACTCGTCGTCATCGCCACCGCCATCTTCCTTTCCGTCATCGTCTACCCCGGTACGCCGCCCATGTTCATCGCCTACGGCGTGGCCATGGCGGGCATCGGCATGTTGACCCTCACGGGCAACACCATTTCCATGGACGTGTTCGGGCCCGTGGCTGACAACGCCCACGGCATCGGCGGAATGGGCTCCGACAAGGGAGAGATGGAAAAGGCAGCCCCCGGTTCGTACGCTCGTGCTCGCCAGATCCTCGCGGATCTCGATGCCGTGGGCAACACCACCAAGGCCGAAACCAAGGGCATCGCCATCGGATCTGCTGTCATCGCTGCCGTCAGCCTCTTCTCCAGCTTCATCGCGGTCATCGCCGTGGGCAGCGAAGACAAGCTGGCCACCATGACCTTGAGCCAATACACCGGCATCCAGAGCCTGCTGACGGTGGCCAATCCGAAAGTCTTCATCGGATTGCTACTGGGCGGCGCGGTGCCCTTCCTCTTCAGCTCCAGCCTCATCCGCGCCGTGGGCCGCGCTGCCTACTTCATCGTGAAGGAATGCCGCATCCAGTTCCGCGACAAGGAAATCTGGGCCGGCACCAAGAAGCCCGACTATGGCCGCGTGGTGGACATCTGCACCTCCACGGCCCAGAAGGAACTGATCGGCCCTGGCCTTCTGGCCATCTGCGCTCCCCTGGCCGTGGGCCTGCTGTTGGGGCCCTATGCTCTGGGCGGGTTCCAGGCGGGCATGATCGTCGTGGGTCAGCTGCTGGCGGTGTTCATGGCCAACGCGGGCGGCGCTTGGGATAACGCCAAGAAGATGATCGAAGACGGCGTGTACGGCGGCAAGGGCAGCGAGGCTCACAAGGCGGCGGTCACGGGCGACACCGTGGGCGATCCTTTGAAGGACACCGCAGGCCCCGCCATCAATCCGCTCATCAAGGTGATGAACATGGTGAGTCTGTTGTTGTTGGGCGTCATCATGAAGCTCTCCCTGGATGGCGGCGAACACAGGATCTTCGGCCTCGTCATGGCTGTGGTTTGCGTGGGCGCCATCGTGTGGGGGGTGCTGCAAAGCAAGAAGGAAACGCCGGGACTCACCGAAGAGTAGCTGGCCGTGCTGCATTCAACGCCGCCCACGGGCGGCGTTGTGCGTTATGCTGACGCATCGCTTAACCAATTGAAGGGAGGTTTCATGGCCGCCGCTGAACACTACCTCGATGGAAAGGGAGGCTTTCTGGCCTCATCCATCGGCAAGAAGATCGTGATGGCGGTGACGGGCACGATCCTGTTCTTGTTCGTGACTGTTCACATGCTGGGCAACATGCAGGCCTACCTGGGCCCTCACGCCTTCAACGCCTATGCGGAACTGCTGCATACCTCGCTCCATGGCGCGGGCATCTGGATCTTCCGCAGCGTCCTGCTGGTGGCAGTGCTGCTGCACGCCTGGGCCGCCCTGAGCCTCACGCTGGACAACATGAAAGCCCGGCCCAAGGGCTACCGTGAACAACAGCTTTGGTCCGCCACCTGGGCTTCCCGCACCATGCGCTACAGCGGGGTGGTATTGGCCCTGTTCATCATTTATCACCTGCTGCACCTCACCACGGGGCAGGTACATCCCTCCTTCCAGCCCGGCAACGCCTACGCCAATTTCGTGAACGGCTTCAGCCAAGTGGGCGCCAGCCTTTTCTACATCGTGGCTCAGCTCTGCTTGGGCTTGCATCTGTGGCATGGCATCTGGAGTTTCACCCAGACCTTTGGCTGGGCCCATCCCCGCTACAACAAGCTGCGCCGCACGGTGGCTACGGTCTTCGCGGTGGCCATCGTGCTTGGCAACATTTCCTTTCCCATCGCCGTGCTGTGCGGCGTGATCCGCTGACAAGGAGCCACCATGGAACTCAAGTCCAACATTCCTGACGGCCCCCTCGAGAAGAAGTGGCAGAAGCACAAATTCGACATGAAGCTGGTGAACCCAGCCAACAAGCGCAAGTACAAGGTCATCGTGGTGGGCACAGGCCTGGCGGGCGGCGCGGCGGCGGCCTCCTTGGCGGAACTGGGCTATCAGGTGGAATGCTTCTGCTACCAGGACAGTCCTCGGCGCGCCCACTCCATCGCGGCCCAGGGCGGCATCAATGCCGCCAAGAACTACCACAACGACGGCGACAGCATCCTGCGCCTGTTCTACGACACCATCAAGGGCGGTGATTTCCGTGCCCGGGAAGCCAACGTCTACCGCTTGGCCGAAGTGAGCAACAACATCATCGACCAGTGCGTGGCCCAGGGCGTGCCCTTCGCGCGGGAGTACGGCGGCCTGCTGGACAACCGCTCCTTCGGCGGCGCCCAGGTGAGTCGCACCTTCTATGCCCGTGGGCAAACAGGCCAGCAGCTGCTGCTGGGTGCCTACCAGGCCCTGGAGCGCCAGATCGGGTTGGGCGCCATCAAGATGCATACGCGCCACGAAATGCAGGAACTCATCGTCATCGATGGCGTGGCCAAGGGCATCGTCACTCGCGACATGGTCACGGGCGAGATTCACAGCCACATGGGCGATGCGGTAGTGTTGGCCACGGGCGGTTACGGCAACGTGATGTATCTGGCCACCTACGCCAAAGGTTGCAACGCCAGCGCCATCTGGCGGGCCTACAAGAAGGGCGCGGCCTTTGCCAATCCCTGCTACACGCAGATCCATCCCACCTGCATTCCCGTCACGGGCGATCACCAGTCCAAGCTCACGTTGATGTCGGAATCCCTGCGCAACGATGGCCGCATCTGGGTGCCCAAGAGCAAGGATGATCGCAAGAAGGCCGTGAATCAGATTCCCGAAGACGCCCGCGATTACTATCTGGAGCGCAAGTATCCTTCCTTCGGCAACCTTGCGCCCCGCGATATTTCCAGCCGCGCCGCCAAGCAGGTGTGCGACGAAGGCCGGGGCGTCGGCGAAACGGGGCTGGGCGTCTACCTTGATTTCGAAGACGCCATCAAGCGCTTGGGCCAGAAGAAGGTCGAAGAGAAGTACGGCAACCTCTTCGAAATGTACGAGCGCATCACCGGCGAAGATCCTTATCAGGTGCCCATGCGCATCTACCCGGCTACCCACTACACCATGGGTGGCCTGTGGGTGGACTACAACCTCATGAGCACCATCCCCGGCCTCTTCGCGCTGGGCGAAGCCAACTTCAGCGATCACGGGGCCAATCGCCTGGGTGCGTCGGCACTGATGCAGGGCCTCGCCGACGGATACTTCGTGGCGCCCTACACCGTGAGCAACTACCTGGCCAGCGTGAAGCCCGGCACCTGTCCTACCCCGGAACACGCCGCCGCCAAGGAAGCCGAAGCCACTGTGAAAGCCAAGGTGGATCGTCTGCTTTCCATCAACGGCAAGGAAACGCCCACGCACTTCCACCGCGAGCTGGGCAAGGTGCTGTGGGAATACTGCGGCATGGCCCGCAACGACGCGGGTCTGAAGAAGGCCATCGAGCTGCTACCGGGCCTGCGCGAGGAGTTCTGGAACAACGTGAAGATCCCCGGATCGGGCGCTGAACTGAACCAGAGCCTGGAACTGGCGGGTCGCGTGGCGGATTTCCTCGAACTGGGCGAACTGATGTGTCGCGATGCCCTGGAGCGTCGCGAAAGCTGCGGCGGCCATTTCCGTGAGGAATGGCAGACGCCCGATGGAGAAGCCTTGCGCGATGACGAGAACTTCTGTCATGTGGCCGCCTGGGAATACACGGGCGACGGCAATGCGCCCGTACGCCACGTTGAACCCCTCGTCTTCGAAAACGTCCACCTCGCTACTCGCAGCTACAAGTAAGGCGGAATCCCATGGAAAAGCACCTCAACCTCACCCTCCATGTCTGGCGGCAGAAGAATGCCCAGGACGAAGGCCGCTTTGTGACCTATGAAGCCAAGGGCATCAGCACCGAAATGTCCTTTCTCGAAATGCTCGATGTGGTGAACGAAGGCCTCATCCGCAAAGGTGAAGAGCCCATCGCCATGGACCACGATTGTCGCGAAGGCATCTGCGGCCAGTGCGGTCTGGTCATCAATGGACGCCCTCACGGGCCTCGCGAGCGCACCACCACCTGCCAGTTGCACATGCGCAGCTTCAACGATGGCGATGTGATCACCAGCGAGCCTTTCCGTGCCACGGCTTTTCCGGTCATCAAGGATCTCGTGGTGAATCGCAGTGCCTTCGATCGCATCATCGCCGCCGGTGGCTTCATCAGTGTGCCCACGGGTTCTGCGCCCGACGGCAACTGCATGCCCGTGAAAAAGACCTGCGCGGATCTTGCCATGGATGCCGCCGCCTGCATCGGTTGCGCCGCCTGCGTGGCCGCCTGC
>JAJTBC010000188.1 GCA_021287085.1 Bacillota bacterium
GTAGGCCTTCATGATTTCGCAGATTTCTTCGAAGTGCGTGTAGAGGAAGTTCTCCTTGTGATGGGCCAGGCACCACTTGGCGAGGATGCTGCCGCCCCGGCTCACGATGCCCGTGACGCGCTTGGCCGTGAGGGGAACGTAGCGCAGCAGTACGCCCGCATGGATGGTGAAGTAATCGACGCCTTGCTCCGCCTGCTCGATGAGGGTGTCGCGGTAGATTTCCCAGGTCAGTTCTTCGGCCTTGCCATTCACTTTTTCGAGAGCCTGGTAGATGGGCACGGTGCCGATGGGCACGGGGCTGTTGCGCAGGATCCATTCGCGGGTTTCGTGAATGTTGGCGCCCGTGCTGAGATCCATGACCGTGTCGGAGCCCCAGCGGATGGCCCAGGCCATCTTCTCCACTTCCTCCTCGATGCTGGACGCCACGGCGCTGTTGCCGATGTTGGCGTTGATCTTCACCAGGAAATTCCGGCCGATGATCATGGGCTCCGCTTCCGGGTGATTGATGTTGGAAGGGATGACGGCTCGGCCGCGCGCCACTTCGTCCCGGACGAATTCCGGCGTAATGGGGCGCCGACCGCTGGCTTCGCGGCCCAGGTTTTCGCGGATGGCGATGAACTCCATTTCGGGGGTGACGATGCCCTGGCGGGCATAGTGCATCTGGGTTACGTTCTTCCCAGCCTTGGCCCGCAAGGGGCGCCGTTGGGCCGTGAACCGGATGGCATCGAGATCCGCATCCCGCTCCCGCAACTGGCGGTAGAGGCTCGTGGACGAAGCCAGTTCCTCCACATCGCCCCGCTCCAGAATCCAGGGCAGACGCAGGGGGGCGAGGCCTTTGCTGAGGTCCACGGGTGCCTTGGGATCGGTGTAGGGGCCCGTGGTGTCATAGAGACGAAGAGGTTCGTTGGGCTTGAGACTGCCATCGAAATCGCGGGTGGGCTGGAGCGTCACCTGGCGAAAGGGCACCCGAAGATCGGCGCGGGAGCCTTCCACGTACACCTTTTCGGAGGCGGGAAACGGCTTTCGGCAATCGGCGAGGGCGCTTGGGGTCGTTTTGGACATCATGGCTCCATGAAGATCGGGAAAGGCGGAAGCACCGCCCTGTCGCGAAGGCCGAGTTTATCAGGTCGCTTCCCTGGTCCAGGGCTTCGGGTCGAGGCCCTGGTCTGGGAACCAGCTCTTGGAATCGCGCCAAGGGCCTTCATCGGATCGGGATTCAAGGTATTTAGGTATTTGGGGTCAGGGCCCGATATACCATTCAGATGCCAACTTTTGGGCGGAGGTGAAGGATGACGGGAAAGTCGAGTGCGGGGCAGCAGGCCATTCCCGACCAACTGATCCAGATCGCCCATGAGCAGGAGGGCGGGGCCGAGCGCGTCATCTCCCAGATCGAGGTCGTGCAGTCCAGCTTCGAGGAAATCCAGAATTTGGCGCGGGAGTGCCACGAACTGCTGGCGAAGATCCCCCCTAGCGACGAACAGACCGAACTGATCAGCAAGCTGGAGAACATCGCCCTGCACGCCGACAACGGCATGTACAACGTTTCGGGAGTGTTCGATCTCTTCCAGTACCAGGACATCGTGCGGCAGAAACTGGAAAAAGTGGGGCATCGGCTCATCGACGTGGCGGATTACATCCAATCCAATCTGGTGCCGAAGGATGAAGCCACCATCCATGCGCCCTCGGGCCGGGACATCCTGGAGAGGGAAGGGCAGAATGCCGATCAGTCCAAGGCCGATGCGGATGCGGTGATCGCCGAGTTCTTCGCTAAGATCCGCGCTCAGAAGCAAGGGAAATGAGGCCGGAGCCTTTGGGGAGGACCTCCCGCCAGGCGCGGGCCGTGCCTGCATTTGATGGCCCCGAAGGCTTACGGCTATGCTAAGGATTCCGAGATTCTTGGAGGAATGCAGGATGCCTTTGACGCGTTTGATGGGAGTCTTTGCCGTGGCGTTCGGAATGCTGGCGGCCCAGGCTCCAAGCGAGGATCCCGTCATGAAGGCCCGTGCTCAGCGGGCCGCCGCGGGCGACGAGGATTTGCCTCCCGTGCCTCGCACGGTGATGGAGCCGCCCCCTCTGCCGGCCCCGGAAACCCATGTGCGGGATACGCGAGGCTACAAGGCCTCTCGCCATCGCAGTCGCAAAAAAGGCAAGGCCGTCACCAAGAAGGCACCTTCGTCCAGATCCAAGGCAAGCAAGGCGCCTGCGACCAAGAAGCCCTCTGCCGCGAAGAAGAAAAAAAAGAAGTGAAGGGCTCTTGGACTCGTTGAAGAGCGGATTTCCACACAGGTGAGCGATGAGCGAAAAAGTGGCCGTGGTCATGGCAGGAGGTCGGGGAACGCGCTTCTGGCCTCGATCCCGGGGGCATCGCCCCAAGCAGTTCCTGGAGATGGTGGGGGAAGGCACGCTGCTGCACCAGACTGTCGCCAGGCTAGGCTCCGACTTTCCCCCGGAGCGGGTCTATGTGGTTACCACTGCGGATCTGGCGGAAGAGGCCTGCCGACTGCTGCCCCAGC
>JAJTBC010000195.1 GCA_021287085.1 Bacillota bacterium
TTCACTGCCATCCTCGGCCGGAGGCGTGGGCAGCAGCATGCGGGATTTGATCTGCACCAGATGGGCGGCCATGGCCACGAATTCCGCTGCGATCTCCAGATTCAGCTCTTCCATGAAGAGCAGAGCGTCCATGTATTGCCGCGTTACCTCGGCCATGGGCAGATCGAGGATGTCCAGCCGGTGCTCGCGGATCAGGTGCAGCAGGAGATCCAAAGGACCTTCGAAGGCCTCCAGCTGGAGCGAGAGATCCTGGAACTTCGTCTCGAACCCCTTGGGAGGGTCGAAGGGGCGAGCGGCTCCGTGGGCCTGGGCATCCATAGCAAGATTCTATCCCGAATATGGGCACGGCTGCGGCATCGTAGAGACTATGGCGCGTCCTCCCGTTCTCCCTGGCCCCCGGCCTTCCTGGCTCAAGATCAAAGTTCCTGCGGCCGAAATCACCGCCGATGTGGAGCGCCTGATGCGCTCCAAGAAGCTGGTCACCGTCTGCGAGGAGGCGCGATGCCCCAATCAGCATGAGTGCTGGGGCGTACATCGCACGGCCACCTTCATGCTGTTGGGGGAGATCTGCACGCGGCATTGCGGTTTCTGCAACATCGGCAAGGGGAGGCCTGGCGAGATTGATCCCGACGAGCCTCAGCGGGTGGCCGAGGCCGTGGCTTCCCTGGGCCTGAAGTTCGCGGTGGTCACCAGCGTCAACCGCGACGATCTGCCCGATGGCGGGGCGGCGCATTTTGCCAGCACCATTCGCTGGATTCGCACCCTCCTGCCCGATTGCGGGGTGGAAGTGCTGATTCCCGATTTCCAGGGCCGCGAAAAGGATCTGCTCACGGTGCTGGAAGCAGGCCCCAACGTGCTGAACCACAACGTGGAGACCATTCCCAGGCTCTACCGTCGCGTTCGGCCGGACGCTGATTACCACCAGAGCCTCGAATTGCTGAGCCGAGCCGCGCGATGGCGCGACGACCATCGCCCCCACATGCGCACCAAGAGCGGCATCATGGTGGGGCTGGGCGAAACGCCGGAGGACGTGCTGGCGCTAATGGAGGATTGGCGCGCCGCCCGCGTGGACATCATTACCATCGGCCAGTACCTGCCACCTTCGGATCACCATCTGCCCCTGGTTCGCTTCGTGGAGCCGGAGGAATTCGACATGTATCGCCGCAAGGGCGAGGAGATGGGCTTCGGCCGGGTCGAATCCTCGCCTCTGGTGCGAAGCAGCTACCATGCGGCCGAAAGCCATCGGAAAGCCGAAGGATGAAGGAGCAGAACATGCGGAAACTGGCGGTGGTGCATCATCGGCACGACGATTGGGTGCCTGCGTTGAAGGAGGCCGAACCTCGGCTGGAGATCCGGGGCTGGCATCCCAAGGAGGCCATGGAAGCCGATCCCGCCTGGCTCGCTGACGCCGAAGCTCTGTTCACCTGGCGCTTTCCCGAAGGTTTTCTGAAGAAGATGCCGAAGCTGCGCTGGGTACAGAACGGTGGGGCAGGGGTGGAGCATCTGGTGAAGCATCCAGATATTCCCGAAGATGTGCTCGTCACCCGCGCCGACGGCCAATTCGGACTGTGGATGGCGCGGTTCGTCTGCGGCCATCTGCTCAGCGAAGCGCAATGCCTGGAAGCCTGTGCCCAGGCCCAGAAAGAGCGGCGCTGGGAAGGTCGCCTGTTGCCGGAAGACCTGACGAGCAAGCAGGCCCTCATCGTGGGCTTCGGACGCATCGGTCGGCAGATCGGCCGAGCCTTGACGGAACTGGGCATGGAGGTGAAGGGCTTCGTGCGCCGAGCGCGCAAGGAAGCTGATCGGGAGCTTTTCGGTCTTGCCGATCTGCCCGCTCATCTCCCTTCTGCGAGGGTGCTGGTGCTTTGCGCGCCCCTCACCGACGAAACGCGCGGCCTCGTGGATGCCCGGCTGCTGGCCCACGGCCACGGCGCACTCACCTTCATCAACGTGGGGAGGGGCGATCAGGTGAATCATGAGGATCTGCTCGCCGCGCTGGATTCGGGCCATCTGGGGCGGGCCGTGCTGGATGTGTTTCCCGTGGAGCCGCTATCTACGGATTCGCCGCTATGGTCCCATCCTCGCGTGACCATTACCCCTCATCACAGCGGGCCTTCCACGCCACGAGCCACCATTCCCGATCTGATCGCGAACCTGAAGGCCTATGCGGAGGATCGTCCCATCGAGAACGCCGTGGATCGCGATCTGGGGTACTAGCATGAAGGCCGTCATTCAGCGGGTGAAGTGGGCCTCGGTGCAAGCCGGGAACCGCCGCGCGGCCATTGGTCCAGGCCTTCTGGTCTTGGCGGGATTGGAACGGGGCGACACCGAAGATGTCTGCGAATGGGCCGCCGCCAAGATCGCGGGGCTGAGGGTTTTCGAGGATGCCGAAGGAAAGATGAACCTGGGCCTTTCCGATATGGATGGCGAGATCCTGGTCATCAGCCAGTTCACGCTGGCCGGAAGCATCGCCAGAGGGCGTCGGCCCTCCTTTGACGACGCCATGCGACCGGAAGAGGCGCGAATCCTGTTCGAACGCTTCGCAGCGCGGCTTCAGGCTCATCATTCCCGCACCCAGGTAGGCTTCTTCCAGGAAGCCATGGCCGTGGAACTGCTCAACGATGGGCCTGTCACCTTCATTCTCGAACGCTGACTTCAAGGGGGAATCATGAAACGGTTGTTGGTGCTCTTGGCTGCGGTGGCGCTGGTCGGAAAGGCCCAGGGGGCCAGCGACCTCTTTCCCAAGCTGAGTCCCAGGGCCACGCTGTCCCAGACCATCGGCACCACCAAGGTCACGGTGGACTACCACCGGCCGCAGGTGCGAGGCCGCAAGGTGTGGGGCGAACTGGTGCCTTACGGTCAGGTGTGGCGCACCGGGGCCAACGAGGCTACGACCCTGAGCTTTTCCGATCCCGTGAAGGTCAACGGTCATGCGGTTCCCGCAGGCACGTACGCCGTTTTTTCCATTCCCAACGCCGACCATTGGACGCTGATTCTCAGCAAGCGATGGAAGCAGTTCGGCGCGTTCGAATACGAGCCCAAGCAGGATCTGTTGCGCTTCGACGTGAAGCCCAAGGTGGTGAAGGAACACACCGAATGGCTCACCTACGAGATCGACCCCGCCAGCCGCAGCAGCGCCTACGTGGATCTCTACTGGGAAAAGCTGCGAATCGGATTCCTGGTCGAAGTGGACGTGGATGGCCTGGTTTCGGCGCGTTTGAAGGGAGCCATGGCCAAGGCTGACGAGGGCGATTGGAAGCTCTACGCCGATGCCGCCGAGTACCTCCTGGATCAGGATCGGGATCTGCCTCAGGCCCAACGCTGGGTGGAACAGTCCATCCGCATCCAAACCAATCCTCACAACCTCCAGGTGAAAGCGCGGTTGCAGCGGGCCCTGGGTCAGGCCACCGAGGCCATCCAGACCTTGGAACGATCGCTGAAACTGGCGAAGCAGCAGCGCGCTCCACGCCATGTCACCGGCCCCATGGAGGCTCAGCTTGCCACCTGGAAACGCCAAACGGAGGTTTCGCGATGAGACTCGGCATCTGGGAGGTTCAGCACCTCGACGCAGGCTTCTTCAAGCTGGATGGCGGCGCCATGTTCGGCACCGTGCCCAAGGTCATCTGGGAAAAGCTCATGCCGCCCGACGCCCTGAACCGCATTCGCTTCGCCAGCAATTCCCTCCTGTTGCGGGGAAAGGTGGAGGGCATCGAACGCATCGTGGTGGTGGAAACGGGCAACGGTGACAAAGATGACGATGTATTCCGTGAACGATTCGCGCTGGAAGGCCACGATGTGCTGCGTGGGAGCCTCGCGGAGCATGGCGTTGCGCCGGAAGCTGTCACCGATGTGATCCTCACCCATCTCCATTTCGATCACGCGGGTGGCGTCACCCGGCGGGAAGGAGATCGCATCGTGC
>JAJTBC010000200.1 GCA_021287085.1 Bacillota bacterium
TCGCAGGAGGCGCGCAGGTAGGCTCAGGGAGGAACGCACGCGTTCCGACCGGTGCGGCGAAGGCGCAGAGCCGTGCGCAGCCTCCGCGCGGCGGGACGAAGGGTTCGAATCCCGCGAGGATGGGGCCACCAAGACATCGACATGCCATGTCTTCCGAACCATGCAGCGCGGCCGCAGAAGCACCTCCCATCCTTGTTCGGCGCATTCCATTGATCCAATTTCGTGCTTCTCGAGGCCCTTCAGGCTTTCGGCGCAGGCGTCGTCATGATGCCTTTGCGCTTCATGTGGCCCCATCCTTCTTTGCCACGAATCCAGTCGAAGGTACCTTTCAGGCGCCACCAGACGGTGAGCTGGCGGTAGCCGAAGTTCTCGAAGAGGGCCGTGAGCAGCAGCAGCGACCAATCCTTGAACCCTTGGTAGCGGTGGCCGCTCATCACCTGCAGCACCACGGACACCACGGAGTTGAGCAGCCCCAGCAGCAGCGCCACATAGATGAAGAGCCGTGCGAAGGGCGTATTGATGGAGTGATGCCAAAGGGACCAGGCGAACACCACGTAGCCGATGGTTTCGATGATGGGCGCGAAGGCCTCGAAGAACAGGAAGTAGGGCATGGAGAAAAGGCCGATGCGACCATACTTGGGGTTGAACCACATGCGTCGGTGCTTCCAGAGGGTTTCCAGGAGGCCGCGCTGCCAGCGGTTGCGCTGGCGCCTCAGTACGCCCAGCTCTTCGGGCACTTCGGTCCAGCACACCGGATCAGGCACCAGCGTGATGTGGTACTCCTGCTTGGCCTCGCGCAGCTTGCGATGAAGCCGCACCACCAGTTCGAAATCCTCACCGATGGTGGAGGTTTCGAAACCACCCGCTTCCACGGCCATATCCTTTCGGAACACGCCGAAGGCGCCGCTGACGATGAACATGGTGTCCAGGGAGGCCAGTCCCACGCGACCGAAGAGGAAGGCGCGTAGATACTCGATCACTTGGAATCGCGCCAACCAGGATTTGGGCATGTGGATGCCACGAATGCCCATGGGAGTCACGGTACAGCCGTTCAAGGGGCGGATGACGCCGCCCGAGGCCACCAGCCGTGGACGATCCATGAAGGGGCGCGCAATTCTCAGCAGCGCGTCGTTCTCCAGCAGGCTATCGCCATCCATGCAGCAGATGAGCGGATAGCGGGCGAGGTTGATGCCGCAGTTCAAGGCGTCGGCCTTGCCGCCGTTGGCCTTGTCCACCACCACGAGATTGGGCACGTAGGCGCTTTCGTAGATGCCGAGAACCTCCTGGGTGGGCAGCAACTCCCGGATGACGCGGTGGCAGGGACGCAGACGGAAGGCTTCCACGAGCTTTTCCAGAGTGGTGTCCTTGCTGCCATCGTTGATTACCACCACCTGGAACTCCGGATAACGCAGGCTCAGCAGGCTGTTCACGCTGGCTACCACCCCGGCCTCTTCGTTGTAGGCGGGGCAGAGCAGGGTGATGGGCTTGTAGTGGCTGGTTTCAAAGGCGGAGTCGAGCCGATCATTTTGGGTTTCATCCAGGTAGTCCTGGATGAAGAAGAAAGCGCGCAGGATCAGGGAAAGATGCGTGAAGTGCAGGGCCAGGAAGTAGGCCAGGATGCCCCATTCCACGAGAGCGGTGAGGAAGACCCGGAGCGTGTTCACAAATGCCCCCGTTCCTCGGTCCACTCCAGGCGCTCCCGCGCCATGTCCCGGGCAAATCGGTCTTCCAGAGGATTCGCCAGCACCTGTTGCAGCGCCTGCACACCAGGGTTTCCAATGGCCATCATGGCTTCCGCCGCGTTGCGCCTGACTTCGTACACGGGATCGCCCAGCAGTTTCAGCAAGTGGGGCAGGGCCATGGGGCCGGCGATAAGTCCCAGTACTTTGGCCACCTGGACTCGCACTGGCCAAGCGGGATGTTGCGCCAAATCCTGCACCGCTTCATAGGTTTCAGGATCTCCCAGCGCCCCCAAAGCCCGGATGGCTGCGGTCTGCAGTTCGAGCATGGGATGGCGGCTCAAGGCCAGCAGCCGCTCGCGGCTGGCCTGGTGACGCTGGGAAACTGCCAGCAGACAGAACAGAATCCACGGCTCGGGATCGAATTCCGGCGCGGGGAGATGCTCCTCCAACCAGGGCAGCAGGTTGGGGCCGAAGCCTTCCAGGATTCTCAGGATCCGATCCTGCTGGTACTGCTCCTCTTTCCTGGCCCAGGTCACGACCGTTTCCGCGAAATGCAGATCCTGCGAATGGGCGAGGGCATAGGCGGCCAGATGCGCCACGTAGGGCACGGGGTCGTCGATGAGCGGGGCCACGGCATCGAGATGCTGGGTCAGGTGGAAGTTGTCCACCTCCTCGATGGCTTCGGCGCGGATCACGGCCCGCCGATGCCTCAGGCGCTTGGGCAGGCTCTCCTGGAGGTGCAGGTTCAGGTAGAGCGCCCGCAGGGATTCAGCCTCGGCGCCACCCACCGTCGGCAGGTAGCGGGCGAGAAACGCTCGGAACAGGGCGGCATCCTTGGGCGCGATGGGAGGAAAATGGCGAGGCTCCGCCCCGAACAGATAGGAGGAGAGTTCCACTTCCCAGGCCTGATAGCGCCGGATGCGATGGCGATTCTGGCGATCCCGCCGGAACTGCATGATCGCCCCGAAAAGCACCACCGACCCCACCACCGCGATGAGCGCGATGGTCATCCAGGTGAGCGAAAGCAGAAGCAGATCGGGGGAAGGATGCACGAGGATGGATCAGACCGTCATTGGCCTGCGCTGCAGGAGGCGCCACAGCTTTTCCACGAGCACCTGAGCGGAAATGGGTTTGGTCATGTAATCATCCGCTCCGGCCGACAGACAGCGCACCATGTCCTGTTCGTTCTGGTTGCTGGAAATGACCAGGATGGGTACCTGGCCTTTGGGGGCAGGCAGATCCCGGATTTCCTGCACCAGCCTGAACCCATTCATGGCCGGCATCATAAGATCCGTGGCGACGAGATGAATATCCTCCCGGTTTAGAATCTGAAGGGCCTCCACCCCATTGGAAGCTGGAAAAATCTGAAGCCCCTCCATTTGAAGCCGAGCTTCAATAATACGAAGAGTCGCTCGGTCATCTTCGACCACGAGGACTTGGGTTGGATCGGGCCATTCACGCAGCATTAGAACAGACTAGCAAAGATGATTGGAGCGGATGCAGCAGGCATTGGCTAGAACCTCCACTCCACCCCGGCAGCCAGGGTCGTCTGGCCGCGCTCGACGCCAGTGTCGATTTCCTGCCTTTCGTAGCTCACGCTTCCCGAGAGCAGCAGGCGGGGGATCACCCAGCCTTGCCCTGAAATTCCCACCCGCTTGGATCGCAGGTTGATGATCCAGGAGTTTGGATTGGGCTGATCCGGAGAAACTCCGCTTCCAATCACAATGCCCACGTAAGTGTCACGATCGCTGAAATACCGACGTACCAAAAAAGAGCCCGAATTGGAGGCTCCAATGGAGCTGGGCGTGTGATTGAGTCGCAGTGAAAAGAAATAATCGCGCCAGTATTTTCCGATGGAACCTGTCTGGATGGTGACGGATGAACTGCTGAAACGCAGGTTGCGCAGGCCGAGGGAACCTTCGATTCCGCCAGGGAAGTTGCGATAGATCTCGGCGCCGTAGCGCTGACGGGGAAAGATACCATCGCCGGAAAAGCCTGCGTTGAGATAGAAATAGGTGCCGTCGCCCCAGCGTGGATAGGCATCCATCTCGAATTGATGGCCCGTGTCCCCGAATCGCTGGGCGCGATTGATGCGGGCGATGAGCGATCCGAAATTGAAGCGGTGACTGGTCTGCAGGGTGAAGAGCTGCCAGGGATCGAAAGTGCGGTCGAAGCGGTCGTAGGTGAATCCAAAGGAGAGCTTGTTGCGTCGGGCGAGTTCGGTGATGTCTTCCATCAGGCGACGGGCTTCGTGCCTGTCGGGATCCAGGTGCATGACCTGTTTGGCGGCCTCCAGGGCCTCCTCGTACCGTTCGAGATCCCTCAGGCCTCGGGCCTTCCTCAGCCACAACTCCATATTCTGAGGATGCAGTCGCAAGCCTTCTTCGCACACGTCCACCGCAGCCCGAGGGTGATCCGACCACAGCTCGAGGTCCGCCAGAGCCATCCGCGCATCCAGATGATCGGGCTCCTTGCGCAGCGTTTCGTGCAGAAGGGCGCGACCCTCGTCGTAGCGTTTCTCCCAGCTCAACACTCTGGCGGCGAACACGCGGATTTCCTGGTAGTTGGGGCTGCGTTCCAGGGCTTGGCGACACAGGGCCAGAGCCTGTTCCCGATGGCCGCTGAAGGCCAAGGTGCGGGCGCGGGCGAACAACTCGTCGGTGGATTCCTGAGCTTGAATAGGAACCGCGCCGCCTGCAAGCGTCGCCGTCAGGACAATTCCTGGAAGAAGGTGGCGTGGCGCGGTGATCATCGGCTATTCCTGAATCCGTAGAAATCGTTGAGGTGCTGAATGCCCTGCACGATTCGCTGATCGTTCTGCTGCTTGAGGTCCAGCGAAACCGAGCGGCGCAGCGCAGGTCGCCCCGGCGGGAGATCGTACGCATAATCCGTGAAGTTCACGGCATCGGAAATGTAGAGACTTTCCCCGTTGCCGGAAAGCGTGCCCCACACCGCACCGTAGCTGGAGGCCAGCAGGGTGTACTCGTGTCGATAACGCCGCTGTTCTTCAGGCGTGAGCGTGAACAGCGGCCTCCCAAACAGCGGATCCGCCAGGGTTGGGCGATGGCCAAGGAGGTAGTAGAGGGTTGGCGTGATGTCCGTGATGAAGGCGGGGCGATCCAGATCCACCACCATGTTGGTCTTGAAACGCTCTGGCACGTGGAGAATGAGTGGCACCTTCATGATTTCGGGGAACAGCGTATAGGCATGGCCGAAGCGACCATCTTCTCCCAGTGAATCGCCATGATCGGCCGTGAGAATGACGATGCTGCGGTCATAGCGACCACTTTCCTTCAGGTAGCGGATGAAGGCTCCAAACTGGGTGTCGATGCGCTTCACCCGAGCGGCGTAGGGCGCATAGAAACCAGGAAAATCGCCTCCGCCCGGCACGGACTTGCCTTCCCGCGCGATGACCGAGATGTGGACATCCTGAGGCTGGGTGTAGGCGAAGACCGGTTTGTCGATCTGCGCCTTTGCCAGCCGTTCCTGCAACTCGGCGAGGGTGGGCCCCAACCGCAGATCCGAAGTGCCACGCCCGGCGTCCAGGCGTATCACGTTGGGGTCCGGCTTCATCACCACCTCCAGGATCGAATCCATCGAGACATACGGCTGGTATCCGTCGGCCTGGATGAGCTTCTGGAGCGTATTCATGGGGTGGAACGGGATGATGTACTGCTTGTGGAGGATGGTGCCTCCCACCCAGATGGAGGGTTCAGAAAGCCCCGTGGCGCCGTAGCGAGTGAAGGCCTTTGGCACTACCGTGCTTTCCGCCGCGAAGCGATCCAGTTCGGGCGTGAAGGTCACGCGCTTGTTGTAGGCGCCCAGGTAGTCCTGGCGTAGGCTGTCCACCACGATCACGAAGATATCGGGACGTTCTTGGGAAGTGGGCGAGAGGTTTTCCACCAGATGAAGATCCTTGGCCTTCAGATCCAGGCCCTGAGGCAGATTGCTGTTGGCTAACAGAAGCTTGTAGATGGAGCTGGCGCTGCTCTCAGAGATGTTCAGGAGATTGGAGGCCAGGTGGGCGGAAGCGTCGAAGCCGACGTGGCGCTCGATGGCGCGGGTGAGCGGGCGAGGCATCCAGGGGCTCGAAGGTTCGGTTATGGGGGTTCCCCAGATTCGGAAGATCCCGAGCGCGACCAAAGGTGCGCTGTAGAGCCCGGGTGCCCAGGAAAAGGATCCACGCTGGGTGGGCAGCTTCAGATAGACCGGCGCGAAGGCCAGGATGGCGGTGAGCACGGCGCCGATCTGCTGAAAGAGCTGGTTCCAATCCATGCCCGCGACCTTGACCCCGAAGAACACCCCCACCCCGATGGCTCCTAGGAGGCCTCCCACCAGGGCAAGCCAGGTGTTGGGCAGAGGGTGAAAGGGGCGGAGAAAGGCTTCCAGCGCGCTGGAGGCCCGATCTCGCACACTTCCCAGGATCAGACCTGCGAACCCTATGAAAGCGGTTGCGGAGAAGGCGAGCAGGACCGCCACCAGCCAGGAGTAGGGTCCGCCGAAGGCGATGCCCGGAAAGACGATGGATTCGATCAGAAAGGCCACGAGCAGGGTGAGGGCGACATGGGTGAAAAGAAATTCCGCGCCTCTGAGGCGAGGGAAGAAGCCTGCGGCGGATTGAGTGCCCATGAGGGCCACCGCGCCCATGAAGAACACAAGACCGTGGGCTGAAAGGCTCCAGAACAGGGTTGTCCAGGGCGTCTGGAGCGGCGTTCCCATGGCAGAAGCGCGCAGCGTGGCCAGCGCGAAGAAAGTGCCGGTGGAGATGCCGAGAGTCACCATGGAAGCCAGGACCAGCCGCTTGGAGTCATCTGATTGTGGTTCCTTGGCGGGCCAGAGGGCACGATTTTCGATGAGATCCAACCCCAGGACCAGCACGGGGACCAGAAGGAATGCCACTGTGGCGATGCATGCCGAGGGTCCGGGCTGAAGCCTCAGCAGGCCTCGGAACAGGCCAAGGATCACGGCAGCCAGGGCGCAAAGGGCCAGCAGGATATGGCGTTCCGCGCCCAGGGAAGCCCGTGTCTCCGTGCGCAGCTCCACGGCGATGTTGGCCAGTGTGGTCAACAGGGCGATCCAGGGCAGCAGCAGGCCGAGCTTGGGCAGCCCTGGAAACAGATTGGCTCGGAACACGGCCTGATAGGTAAAGGGAATGTCCATGAGCAGCGCGTAGGTAGCGCAGACCAGCATGGTGGCGAGGAACAAGCCCCGGGAAATCAGTCGAAGAAACCCTTGGCTCATGGCCGGCCTCCTGCACTCAAGCGTTCGAGGCGGGCACGAATGTCGCTGCGGTCGGGGGATTGCTGCAGCAGCGATTGGTAGGCGTTGCGAGCGGCGATCCGATCGCCCTGCTGCTCGGCCACACCGCCGAGCACTTCGAGAACGTCAGGGTAGGTGGGGGAAACCGCGTGGGCTTTCTCCAACACCTTCCGCGCACCGGCCAGATCGCCGAGCGAGCGCAGCGACATGCCCAGCACCAGCAGCGCATCGGAGGTATCCGGCGATTCGGCGAGTACCTCCTCCGCCAGTTGCCGGGCCCTCTTGGGCTGCCCAGTGAACAGGGAAACCCTCGCCAGCCCCGCAGAAATGTCGGAGTAGTGAGGAAAGTGCTCGTGCCCGGCCTGGTAGGTGCGGAGCGCTCTGCGGAAATCCTTCGTGCGCTCATAGGTGCGCCCCAGGAAGAAATGGCTTTCCGGGTTCTCGGGTTCCATCTGCACCCAGCGCTGGCCCGCGTCGAGGGATTCGTTGGGCTTCCCGATCTTGAGATAGGCATCGGGAAGATCGGGGAAGGCTTCGTAGGGAGTTGGCGAAACCTTCAGATACTTTTCCCAGGCCTGGGCGGCTTCGTTCCATTCGCCAAGGTGTTGATGGATCTTGGCAAGGCGCTCCAGGTAGATGTGGTTGCTGGGATAGCTTGCGTGGAGCTGCTGCACCAGAGGAAGGGCTTCCTTGAACTTGCCGGCTTCGACCAAGGCCTGACTCTTCTGCTGCAGAAGGCGACCGGTCTGAATGGCGTCATTGTCGGTGGGAGGCTCGCTCAGCACGACGATGCAAATGGCGAGCACCAGCAGAGCGCCGAGGAATCGTCGTAGGTACGTGGGCATGGGTGCGTGGAATCCGATTGCGTTTGGGAAGACTCAAGGAGTCGGTGAGGACAACATGGACTGCCAGGTTCGGAGATGGTGGATGGCGAACCCCGAGAAACCTCGTTCGCGCTTGAATGCTTTTCTCACCTTGTCCAACTCCTGCTTCATCCTAGCGGCCCCCTGTCCGTAGAAGGTGACTTTGCTGGGTTCAGCGGGACCGGTTTCCACCCCGATGACCACGGCTTTGCTGATAAACGATCCATAGGCGATTTCGTCCTGCCCGTGCGCAATGATCCCGTCTGGCCCCTGGGATTTGTTTCGATAGTCCATGAGGGCAACGTAGTCGAAGAGATCCTGCACATGGGCGTTCATGGGCTTCAGCACTGCGTTCCAGGTGACCTTAAAACCGTCGTACCAGAAGGGGATGGCTGCGCCGATAGGAAGGTTGGCTTTGCGAGCCATGCCCACCCAATCCGTGGCGCGATCCAGGTAGAGCCGACACAGGCCCTCCCGGCTCTGGGCATTCCATTCATCCAGGGCATAGGGCTCGATATCGAGGTGCAGACCATCGAAACGCGCTTCGATGGGGGCTGTCGCGTTGTAGTCGAGGACGTGCTGCACCATGGCTTTGGCCGCGCCAGCCTTGTCAGGAAGAATGTATTCCCAGGTTTTCAAAAAAGCCGATCCCAATAAAGCCTCGACTCGAAATCCTTTCTGATGCAACTGCCGCATCAGATCCTGCAAAGCGGGACGCTCATCGAGCAGCGGATCGCGATGGCCGTAGCGATCTGCATAGAGATAAAGAGTCGTGATGCGATGGTGTTTGAGCTGGATCAGGGTTGCTTCTCGGAAGGAAGGCTCATCCAGGAGGCGGAGCATTTCCTTCTCCCACACCCAGATGGCCGTAGGCGTTGCTTCAAGCAGAAGGCTCGACAGCAGCAGGAGGAGGATTCGCAGGCCCTTCATCAACTGGAGTGCAGTTCGGTCTTCTTGAGGCTTACCATGGCGCCTCCGGCCCCCAGCAGCAGCATGATGCTGGCCTGGACGATGATCTTGGGGGAAGCGGGCTGGGCGGTGATGCCCGCCCACAGGAAAGCGATTCCGGTGCCGAGAATGAGCAGGTAGATGGCCAGCATGACCCAGCGCGCCAGTTCCCGCGTGCGGGGGGTGTCCTCGGCGAAGATGCGGTTGTAGATGATCAACCCCACGGCGGCGGCGATGTTGAGGCCCACGAAGATCAGCCAGAAGGTGCGTGCGGCGACGACAGCTCCAGGTTGTCCCACCACAGGCTTGAGCAGCGCGCTGTACATGGCCCCGCCCAGGCTCGAACCGATAAGGCTCCCGAAAACGCCGTAGAGAAAGGCATAGCCCATGTACACGGCCTTCTTGTCGGCCGGAGCGACCAGGCCCACGTAGCTGTAGTACTTGGGGTGAGCGGTCATCTCCCCGATGGAGAACACGGAAATGCCCAGGATGAAGACCCACACGTTGGTGGACGCCGCCAGACACAGGAAGCCCAAGGTGCCGATGACGATGCCCGCAACCATGGTGGGCATCGGTCGCAGGTTCTTCACGATGCGACTCACCAGCACCTGCAACAGGATGATGGTGCCGCCGTTGATGACGGTGACGTGCTCCGCGTCGAACTTCAGCGGAATGCCCATGGAAGCGAAGAGGTTGTTCACGGGCGCAGGGTTCACGAAATCCCGCAGGTACCACAGCACCGAGCCGAAGTTCTGGAAGTAGAGAATCCAGAACCCTGAATACACCACGATCATCAGCATGAACCGCGCATCGCCCAGCACCATGGCGGCGCCCCGCACCACTTCCCCGAAGCTCTTGGTGTTGGCGGGGCGTGGGGGATCCTTGAAGATGAAGAGGGTGGGAATGAGCATCGCGGCGCAATAGAGCGACGAGGCGATGAAGACGTAGCGCCAGGAAAAGCCCTTGAGCACGCTCACCACCAGCGGAGCCAGGAACGCGCCGATGTTGATCATCCAGTAGTAGATGCCGAAGCCGAATCCCGAATTTTCTTCCGTAGTGGTGCGGGCCAAGGTGCCGGAGATGATGGGCTTGAAGAGGCCCGCCCCGGTGGCCATCACGAGCAGCGCCGCGAAAACGGCCCCGTACGTGGTGGTGTTGCCCGCAATGAAGTAGCCCGCCGTGAGCAGCGAGAAGGCCACCATCAGCATGCGGCGATAGCCATAGCGATCCGCCAAGGCGCCGCCCGCGATGGGGATCACGTAGGTGCAGGCGTAGATGAGGCTCTGGAGGAATCCCACCGAGGATTCCGCAAACCCCAGGCCGCCTTTCTTCACCTCGTTGGTGAGATAGACCGCCAGCACGGAATTGAGCCCG